>CAMWWF010000083.1 GCA_947177885.1 uncultured Lachnospiraceae bacterium | reverse complement strand
GGGAATGACTTACGAAAACATCTCTTTTTGTCTGTGTGTTTTTCCCAAGCAATATATTGATCAGCCGTTTTTCCGTATTCTTGTTGCTCATTTTCTGTGCTAACAGCAAATATGCCACCCTTATCTTCATGATACATTCCTCCACTACTCAACAGTAACGAAATAGAAATCCCTGTTTGTTTCATTGTTTATTTTTTTCCGCATCAGTCAGCAAAAATGCTGTCAAATATCAGACACACTTCGTCAATATCCGAATGATCCGCCGTTAATACATAGACATATTCTCCATGTTCATAATATGCATGTACAAATCCGTCATGGTACAGCGAAATAACGATTATCTTCCCATTGATCTCTTTCATGACCTGCTGATCATATTCTATATCTGCTATTAATTTCCCTCCATCCTGAACCAGTATCTGATCCCATGTGATCATCTCTCCATTCCCATTTGTATAGGTAACGCTGAACAAATGTTCCGATGCAGCCCTGTCAGTTTCCTGATACCCCTCCGGAATATAGCCTGGGTCATTGTACTGAATGAGTCCCTGCTTTTGTTCCACAAAATAAGAGTAAAAAAAGGAGTCCGCTTACGCAGATACTCCTTCATATCTCCTGAAAAACGATTTCCACAGCGGGTCAGTTCATCAAAGACACGCTGTGGAAATCAGCCTCTTCGACATCAAAGCACACTAATCCCATATTGATCAGGCTTTCATTCAGCATCTTATCAAAAGCCACTGGCTCATAAAATATTTTGGTATCTATATATATTTAAAGTCTGCAACCGCAACTCTGCAATGCTTTTTATAACAGGCAATACCAAATTTGACAATGCCCTCCATCCCGTCATCGATCAGGCGGGCATCATACTGTTTCTGTTCAATCTGCTCCAATGCTTCCGCACACATTTTATCAAGCATGTCTCTCTCCGCGTACTTCACTTCGATGACTACTCCGGTCCTTGATTCCGGTATTTCAAGAAGGATATCGCTGTACCCTTCTCCGGATTCCTCATTGGACTTAATGATCCAGTTTTCCTTATACCGCAATATGCCGAGCAAAATGCCATGGTAAAAATTTTCTTTTCTCTCTTTTTTGGAAAAAGTATCCCGTATACTGATCATCTGCCACAGATAATCGTTAAATCCCTTTTCCACAGTCTCCCTGTCGGCAGCGGGAAAAGCTTCGCAGAAAGAATCGATCCGGGATGTATCCTGTTGGGATGCTTCATGAAACCACTCCATGATCTGCGTTACAAACAGATCCCGTATTTCAAGATTGGGAATCACGAGCTTATAGCTGCCGTCCTCCGTCCGCCCCTGCCATGTCAGATAACCGGTGGTAAAAAGGATACTCCATAAATTATCAATGGTGGTATCCAGCTCATTATAAGTCAATTCCTGCCGGATTGTTTTCACAACCGTTTCCCCGGCAAGCAGCCGTTCAAGTTCCTCTTTTGTCTGCTTTGTTGACTTGTCAATAAAGCGGCGCACAATGCTGTTGCCGCTGGTGTTTGCCCAATAATTTTCCGGTCTGGCCTCCCTGTCCGCAAGAAGCGCGTAACAGTATTTGATCACATCCCAGGGGCAGTATACGGATGTGCCGCCGAAGCGATAGCCGTCATACCACGCTTTAACCGTATCATAACAGTCATCCAGCCCATAGTAGGAAAGCATTTGTCTGGTTTCCTCATCGGTGAAGCCAAATGCATCTTCAAAATACCTGTCTGTTATGGATAAAACATTAAAATTGTTCAAACCGGTAAAAATACTCTCTTTTGCTATACGAAGGCAGCCGGTAAGTACCGCAAAATGCAGACTTTCATTACTTTTCAACACGCTGCTGAATACATTCCGGACAAGGGATACCATTTCATTATAATAACCGGCCTGAAAGGCTTTATCCAAGGGCACATCATATTCGTCGATCAACAGAATGACCTTGCGGTCATAATGTCTGGAAAGCAGGAAAGACAGCGTCTGCAGGCTCTTCACCAATACCTCGCCAGACATGGTAAAATGTCCTCCGCTGTCCACATTTACCAGCGCACGGTACATATTCCTCTGCATTTCCGTAAGTTTATCACTTTCCGCCAGAAAAGGAAAACGCATGGCTTCCATTCCGATGGTATAACGCATGGAAGCAAGCGCCGCCGCAAAAGACATACCGCTTACATCTTTTAGACTGACGGACAGCACAGGAAACTGCCCCATATACTGACTGGACAACTCCTTCTCCTGTGTGATTTCCAGTCCGTCAAACAACCGTTGATCACATCCGATTTCAAAAAATGCTTTCAGCATACTCATATTCAGAGATTTCCCAAAGCGTCTGGGACGGGTAAATAAATTCACTTTTCCCCAATTATGAAGCAGATCCCTGATCAGACATGTTTTATCAACGTAATAGAAATCCATCTTTCGGATATCTCCAAAACTCTCAATACCTACAGGCAGTTTCTTTTTCATTTCCATATTCTACTCCTTCTCCGGAACTTGTTTTGCCCTGAAATGTGCTTGCCTGCTTCCATGCCCTCACACACTCCTGTCTGATGATACACCATAAAAGCAATAGTACACTATTGTCCCGGATCATCCGGAATACCGATAAACAACGGCAGTTCCGTGCTGGCATCTATG
Source organism: uncultured Lachnospiraceae bacterium (assembly GCA_947177885.1). The sequence continues at coordinate 7,380 of CAMWWF010000083.1, read as the reverse complement.
ATCATGTATAAAAACGGCTCGTTAAAATATAACTTTTTCACATCATAAGCTGCGGACAAAGCTGCCAGCAGATCTGTCTCCGCTGCCGCCTCGGTTCCCTGCTCATTCACAATGATTTTTGCTTTTCCCAAATTTTTTTACATTTACAAGATCAACTGCCTCCATATGATACTCCCTGTTAAAGCAGCCGAGACATAACTATTTCACCACAATATTCACGATCTTGCCCTTCACATAGATTTCCTTCACTACTGTCTTGCCCTCAATGGCCGCTTTGACAGTCTCGATCTCCTTTGTCTTGGCGATGGCGGAATCGTTTTCCTCGTCTACGGCCAGTTCCACCTTGCCTCTGACCTTGCCGTTGACCTGGACGCCGATCACAACGGTATTCTCCTTCACCGCTTCCTCGTCGTATACCGGCCATGGATCAAAGGCGATGGTATCCTGATGCCCCAGGATCTGCCAGAGCTCCTCACCCACATGAGGGCAGATACAGGAGAACATCTTGACAAATCCTTCCGCATATTCCACAGGGCATTTCCCGGCCTTGTACGCCGCGTTCATAAAGATCATCATCTGGCTGATGGCTGTGTTAAAGCCCAGCTGCTCAAAGTCGTTGGTGACTTTCTTAACGGTCTGATGGTATACCTTTTTCAGGGTATCGTCCTGTTCGGAGATAAGGTTGTCCTCGTTGGTAAAGTACGTCCATACGCGGTTGATGAACCTTCTTGCACCCTCCACTCCCTGCGGGCTCCAGGGCTTTGACACCTCCAGGGGACCCATGAACATTTCGTAGAGCCGCAGCGTGTCGGCGCCGAAATCCCGGACAATATCACTGGGATTTACCACATACTCGGGATATCTCTTGCCCATCTTGATCCCGTTTTCGCCCAGGATCATACCCTGATGCACCAGCTTCCGGAAAGGCTCCTTCACAGGGGACAAGCCCTTATCGTAGAGATAGCGGTTCCAGATCCTGGAATACATCAGATGTCCCACGGCATGCTCCGGCCCTCCGATGTACAGATCCACGGGCAGCCAGTGCTTCAGCAGCTCCCGGTCTGCCAATTCCTCCTGATTGTCAGGGTCGATATACCGCATATAATACCAGCTGGAGCCGGCGCTTCCGGGCATGGTGGAGGTCTCCCTGAAACCCTTTACGCCGTTTTGGTCGTATGTCTTCCATTCCTGCGCATTTTCCAGAGGCGCCTTGCCGTTCTTGCCCTTGTAATCCTCCAGCTCAGGCAGGATCAGGGGCAGTTCCTCGTCGGGCAGCACATAGATTTCTCCGCCTTCAGTGTGCACCACAGGGACGGGCTCGCCCCAGTAACGCTGTCTGGCAAAGATCCACTCCCGGAAATGATAATTCACTTTCTTCCGCGCAACACCCTGTTTCACCAGCTTGTCGGTGATGGCTTCCTTGGCTTCCTCCACGGTCAGGCCGCTGAACTCTTCGGAATTCATCAGCTTACAGCCTTTACCGAGATACTCTCCCTTTTCAAAAGCCTTCTCACTCACATCCCCGCCGCCGATAACCTGGATCATGGGAATGTTATGGGCAACGGCATATTCAAAGTCACGCTGGTCATGGGAAGGCACCGCCATGACCGCGCCGGTTCCGTAATTGGCAAGCACGAAATCGCCGATATACAGGGGAACTTCCTTTCCGTTCACCGGATTCACGGCATAGAGACCTTTCAATACACAGCCTGATTTGGTTTTGTTCAGCTCTGTGCGGTCCATGTCGTTTTTCTTCAATGTCTCGTCAATATAGGCCTGAACCTCTTCCTTATTCTCAATGCGGGGCATCATGTCTTTCACAATCTGTCCGTCCGGCGCCAGCACCATGAAGGTAATGCCATAAATGGTCTCAATACAGGTAGTGTAAATGGAAAAGTTTCCGCCGCCCACGATCTGGAAATCCACCTCCACGCCTTCTGATCTGCCGATCCAGTGTCTCTGGATGTCCTTGGTGGATTCGGGCCAGTCGATCTCATCCAGTCCCTCCAGAAGCTTCTCCGCAAAGGCCGGCTGGTTGATGACCCACTGCTTCATGTTCTTACGGATCACAGGATAGCCGCCGCGCTCAGATTTGCCGTCGATGACTTCGTCATTGGACAGCACGGTTCCCAGTTCCTCACACCAGTTTACGGGCATATCGATATACTTTGCATAGCCGTCCAGGTAGAGCTGTTTAAAGATCCACTGGGTCCACTTATAGAAGGAAGGATCACTGGTGGCAATCATTTTCGACCAGTCATAATCAAAACCAAGCTCTTTTAACTGGTTGGAAAAGGTCTCTATATTCTCCTGCGTGAAGCCGTTGGGATGATTGCCCGTGCTCACCGCATACTGCTCCGCAGGCAGCCCGAAGGAATCGTATCCCATGGGATGGAGCACGTTGTATCCCTGCATGCGCTTCATACGCGATACGATATCCGTAGCGGTATACCCTTCCGGATGTCCCGCATGCAGTCCTACGCCCGAGGGGTAAGGGAACATATCCAGCACATAGTATTTGGGTTTGCTGAAGTCCCATACATCCGTCTTAAAAGTCTCGTGCTCAGACCAGTAAGTCTGCCATTTCTTTTCAATCTCTCTGGGGTTGTATACTTTTTCCATATTCTTCTCCATTTCCGCGCTGTATATTGCGCAAATTCTCAAAACAGTGTTCCGGAATCTCTTTGTGCCTGATTTTGCGGGACTGTTTCCGTTCCCATATCCGCCCTGTTTCCTGCCTCACGGCCTGCTGCGCCCTGATTTGGTGGGCGATGCCTTGCCGCACCTCCCCAATTGAGTCTTGCATCCCATAAAATGTGACACGCACATCGTGGAAAACATTTTTCAGACACACTCCATTATTCCATCCGATCTGCAGCATCATTTTCCGGCAAAAGAAAATCCTTCCGTCTCAGATCAAGAGACGAAAGGATATCATATCCGCCGCGGTACCACTCTCATTCAGGAATTCTCCTGCACTCGGATTCTGTAACGGGAATACCCGCTGAAAACTACTTGCACCCACCCTTTTCAGGGTATATCGGTTTCGCCTCCAGAACTCATGGACGAGTTCAAAGCTTCCCGGACCGTCTCGCACCTGCCGACGGCTCTCTGCGCCAAGGAACACTCCTACTGCTTCCAATCACTGCTTTTGCCATATTTAAAGTTATTCTACCTGCTGGTATTGCAAATGTCAAGATAAATATTTCAAGCTCAAAGCTCCCGCAGCGGACTGAATGTGACAGTTCAGTGACCTGTCTGAACTGATATGGCTGAATGGTTACTCTGTTTCCTATCCTAACGGCAGTATCACTCGCCCGCTCAGTACCAGAAAGAACATACTCAGCCCCGCACCGATCAGGAGTATACCCGGAATTGCCAGGAAGATCACTGTCCGGCGGATAACTTTTCTCTTATATATTGCGAACATCAGCAACAGGATTCCGATGATCAGCAGAACAATTTCCATCAAAAAAACATATATTTCTCCCTTTCAATTCCGCATCCGTTGAAAAATATCTATCCTCTTACACATGCCAGGTGGTGGCAGCCTTAAACAGATCTCCGTCCACTTCCAGGGAAAGCTCGCCTCCCTGGAGTTCCATAAAGCTCTTTGCAATGGCAAGGCCAAGACCCGACCCTTCCGTATTCCTGGAGGCATCCCCCCTGACGAAACGTTCTGTCAGCTCCGCCGTATCCACCGTGATCTCCTGTGCCGATATATTCTTCATGGTGATGATCACCGTATCGTCAATGCGGAAACCGTTGATATAAACCCTGGTGCCGGGCAGCGCATATTTTGCGATATTTCCCAACAGGTTCTCATAGATCCGGTAAGTCTTCTGGCTGTCCAGGGGCAGGATGATCTTTTCATCCGTGAGATTCATGCGCACATCCAGATTGGAGGCAGCCAGTTTATCTGTCATCTCAAAGGAGACCTGCTTCACCAGGTTCATGATATCCACATCCATGATGTTTAACGTAATGGTCTGTGAATTGGCTTTGCTGACCTCAAACAGATCCTCGATCAGCACCTTGAGGCGCAGGGATTTCCGTTCCAGAGTATCCAGGTACTCTTTCCGCTGCTGCTCTGTGATGTTCTCATCCTTTAACAGATTAATGTAGGTGATGATGGCTGTCAGAGGTGTTTTCAGGTCATGGGACACATTGGTGATCAGTTCCGCCTTCATGCGCTGGCTCTTCGTCTCTTCGTCTACCGCGTTCCGGAAACCGTTCTGAATACGGATGACCTGAGGCTTAAAGGGTTCAAATACCCCTAAGTCCTCCGTGATCGTCACATTCAGGTTACCCTGTGCAATCTCATTGGTGGCGTGAAGCAGCTGTCCATATTTCTTCTGTAAGTCACTGATGTATTTTCTCAGGACAACATACAAGATCACAGAGTATGCTATCGTAAGGGGAAAACCGGTTACCCAGAAACAGCTGATCACAAACAGGATCACAGCGTTGAACAGCACAATCTTAATAATTATCTTATGAGCGTTTTTTGTCACATCAAAATGGCAGACTTCATCGTAAAAAGCCATAATTTTGCTCTTGATAAAGGGAAATATCCGGTAAAAAATGCATTTCTGTTTTATATATTCCTTTATTCCAAGTTCCCTCACCGCTCTGGCACAGATTCCAAGATACCAGCCGCAGAAAAAGAAAAGGGTCAGGCAGATAAGGTTGACCACTGCGGACAAAACATCTGAAAAATCAAAGGCACCGAGAAGATCATACAATGTCTTGCTCATCCTGCCACTTGCGGTATAGACCATCAGTTCAAAGATCCATTCGCCGATCCCGGCAAACAATACCACCCCGGCTGCCAGAAGGGGTTCCAACGGCAGACTGCATATTTTCACTTCTTTCCAGGGCCTGCACTTTTCAGGCAGCGGCCAGATGAGGCCGGAGAACAACGCAATGGTAAGAAGCAGCAACAGGACTACTCCCATGTGAGCGTTGCGGTAAGCCGATTTATCGGAAATCCCGCCATAACTGGAAGGAAAATAATCCCAACCGCTATACGCTGCCGTTACCCGGTATGCATCCCTTTGTCCCGCTTCCCAGTCCTTTATCGAAATACGGAATTCCACCGTGCAGTTGACCGGCCCGTTGATGGTAGTGTAGTACAGGAAATTTTCATTGCCATCCGTAAAAGAATCCTCTGCGTAATTTGTCCGGATGGCTTCATTTGCCCATTTCCTGATCTGCGCCGCGTTTAATCCTGCCACATCCTCATTCACTACTACACTGCCGTACTCATTAAAAGTAAAGCCAATCTGAAAATATTGCTGAGACACCCCTCTTTCCAGATCGTTTTCGGACATATTCGTCAGATAGAATCCCGATGTATTGTCCCGGATCACGTAATCATAAGTACTGTTTAACTGGCTGAATTCATTCTCAAGCTCCTGAAAACGGGAGTCTGCATAGTCTACCCAGTTGCGCAGATCATAAAAGGATATTTCGCCGTCAGTCGTCTCTTCTACCGAATCAAATCTTTCCAAAAAGGCCTCGCTGTCCTCATCCCATGCGTCGGGCTCCAGTATCCATTCATAACCCTCCTTCGGCTGCATATAGAGCTCCTTATAGTTTCTCGTCTCATCCGTCTGGGCATTGTACAGATCCTTGTACAGCATATAACAGCTGCGGTACAGCCAGGCTATATTACTGTAATTTTCCAACGGACTGGATTTATATTCCTCCGCCCTGTCACGGAAGAATCCGTACATACAGACCATCACTGCGGCAAGAGCTGCGCTGGCCAGAATGCCACGGAAGATCCAGGAACCTCTTTTCCTGTCTTTTCCGGTTCTGCCGACATGCTTTTCCGCCGCCTTCGGGGCTGATGCCTTCTCCCATGATTCTTCTGATTTTTTTGACCTTTCCTTCTCCGACCGTTTTTTTGGTGCTTCCGACATTGTCTTCTCCGCCAGATCCTTCGATGCTTCCGCCATTGACGTCTCAGACGCTTCCTGCGACGCTTCCGACATTGTCTTCTCGAACGCTTCCTCTTTTGTTTTCGTTATCTCATTTCCTTTTGTTTCTTCTGCCGAATACCATGTTTCTTTTCCGGACATCACTTTCTCCGGTCTTCCTGTACTTTTCTCTATCTGTGTCATACCCTCCGATATTTTGTTGTTTTCCATACTGGCAACCATACCTTTCACAAAAGCATCACTGCTTGTCAATCTTATAGCCCACACCCCAGACCACCTTTAAATACTTGGGATTCCTGGGGTCTATCTCGATCTTTTCCCTGATATTTCTCACATGTACCATAATGGTATCCGTGTTCACCGCCTTCTCGTTCCAGATACGCTCATAAATTTCCTCCGCCGAGAACACTCTTCCCGGATTCTTGATCAGCAGCTGTACGATCTTAAATTCCATGGGGGTCAGCCTCACCGATTCCCCGTCCACGGACACCTCCACGGTATCCTCGTTCAGTTCCAGCCCGCCTATGGTGTAGATATGTTCCTTATTCCTATCCTCATTCACCGCGCTCAGATACTTGGAATATCTGCGCAGGTGCGAATTGACCCTTGCCAGCAGCTCCAGCGGGGTAAAGGGCTTCGTCACATAATCGTCCGCCCCCATGTTCAGCCCCATGATCTTATCCACTTCCTCCGACTTTGCGGATAACATGATCACAGGGAATTCGTAATTCATGGAGCGGAGCTTCATCAACATTGTCACGCCGTCCATCACAGGCATCATAATATCCACAATGGCCAGGTGCAGTTCCTGCTGTTCGATCACTTTCAAACCCTCGGCGCCGTTAGCCGCCTGAAAGACCTCATAGCCCTGATTGCGCAGATAGATTTCCACACCTTCCCTGATCTCCTTGTCATCCTCTACTATTAAAATACGGTATTTATCTTCCATGTCTCCTCATTTCCTTCCACAGCATTCATAACACTATTATAATAGTGAACCGCCTGCAAAGCAACCGCTTCTTCCCTGTAGGCAAGGGCCGACTGCCCGGCGTACAATGCCATGCGTTCCCGGATAAGAGCATTTTTCAGGAAAGAATCCAGTTCTCCCGCAAACTGCTCCGGATTTTCCTCTGTCAGGATACCGTTGACACCGCTCTTTACCAGCTCCTTTACCCCGGAAGCTTCCACTGCGATCACGGGAGTCTTTCCCGCGAAGGCTTCCAGAATAACGATACCCTGTGTCTCTGTTTTGGATGCAAACAGAAATGCATCCGCAGCCGCAAAATAAGGTGCAATCTCCTCGTTGGGGACTTTCCCTGTAAAGCGGATCTCCTCTTCCAGCCCCAGGTTAACCGCCATCCGCTCATAAGCTTCCCTGTCCGGACCCTCCCCGATCATCAGCATGCGAAAAGGTCTTTCCCAGTGCCGTTTGAAT
>CAMWWF010000082.1 GCA_947177885.1 uncultured Lachnospiraceae bacterium | reverse complement strand
AGCAGGGGAAGAGAGGATCGAACTCCCATCAACGGTTTTGGAGACCGCCGCACTACCATTGTACTATTCCCCTATGTCTTCGTCATCACTGACGAAAAGTATTATAACACAATCACCCTTGCTTTAGCAAGCATTTTTTTCAGAATGATCAAATTATAAAAATCTCGTTAGTCTCGCAAAATTGCAAAGAGACGCAATTTTGACTTCGCGGGAGAGGTTGCCTGAACTGTTACTCTCATTCCTGTGCAGGCTTTCTATAGCATGGTATCCTGATATATGCCGTTGTCATGCGGAATGAGCTGTGGCATACTTCTCCATACATTCCCGCGCTTCCTCCTCCGTCAGCTCAAATCTTTTCTCCTATTTTTCCAGGGTCCGCCCGGCGGAAATCCCCTCCTCCAAATTGTCTGCGATCATGGCAAGAACGCCTTCAAGACGTCCCTCCCGGCGGGCCTCTTCTATATCTTTTCGGAACAGTTCCTTCAACGCTTCACACACTGCTTTTCCCTCCTCAAACTTCTCCCGGTTTGCCCGGACTATGAGATTCATGACTGATCTGTACAGATTCTCATTGGAATGCTTTCCGTACTCCTGCAGCAGACGGTCCATGTTCTCTTTCCTAAGATCGTTCGTCAAACTGTTGAGCCACAGATTCTTTTCCGGTGAAAGCCGGGATGTCACGATCAGCTGCATCGGAAAGATATTTCCCTCCAAATAATATATGCCTTCCTCCTGCTGTTCCACGTTCAGACGATGCTCCTGTATCAAATGACGGACCAGCTTGTACGGATAACGGCAGCACACAAAGGATATGGTAATCTCGGATGCTTTTATGGCATCTTCTTTCGGTGCATCTGCCTTTAAGAAACAGGCATAAAATGCCGGATGCCACTGAAACACTCTGGCCGTCTTCTGTTCTTCTTCCATCTGACCTCCTGTATCACGCAGACACGTCCGTCCTGCTCAGGAGCTCCTCTTTCAAAAGACTCCTGCTAAAAAATTGGGAATTAAAAGCATGAATTTTCTGAAAGAAGCAGAAGGTGTTAAAAGCATTCTTCCGCTGAATGGATTATAATATAAGAATACGTGAAACAGTGTTCCCGTGTTTGGTATGCTGTAGAAAATTTGTTTTTACAACCATACCATACTTTGGAAAAAATGGCAAGAAAAAAAATCATTCCACATACAATCCGATCAGCCTGTCCAGCATTTCCGCAAAGGACAAACCGATTCCTTTCATCATATTGGGATAGCGGCTGTGAGAGGTACAGCCGGGAATGGTATTTACCTCGTTGAACACGATCTCCCCGTGGGGCGTCAGAAACATATCCACCCTTGCGAAACCGGAGCATCCCAGCGCCCTGTAAATCGTTACCGCGGTCTCCTGTATCCTTCTCTCCGTCTGCGGATCTATCCTGGCAGGCATATGGATCTTGGAAGTTTTCAGCGTATATTTCTCCGTATAATCGAAAAAGCCTTCCGACAGCTCAATCTCGTCCACTCTGCCCACCGTCAGCGTCTCATTTCCCAGAACAGCGCAGCCCACCTCAAATCCCTCAACAGCCTCCTCCACCGTCACCTCGTCATCATGGTCAAAAGCCGACTCTATCGCGGCATTCAGTTCCGCCTCCCGAAGTACCTTCGTGATCCCAAAAGAGGAACCCGCACGGACCGGCTTTACAAAGAGAGGATAATGCAGTCTCCGGGCGATCTCCCGCCGGGCCTCCTCCCTCTCATACCGTTTGAATGTCACAGCTTTCGGCACCGCCACACCAGCCGCGCGCACCAGAGTATGCGCCCTGCCCTTGTCCATGCAGAGTGCGGATGAGAGCGTATTACAGCCCACAACAGGGATTCCCGCCAGTTCAAACAGTCCCTGCAGCGTCCCGTCCTCTCCGTTCTTACCATGCAGTATGGGAAATGCCAGATCCACTTTTACCACGAAATATTTGCCTGCAGATTTTCCCGGGGATGCCCCGGAATCTTCATCTGCAGACATCCCCACGGATACGGCTGCACCTTCATCATCCGGTGTCCTTACGGCGCTGCCGCTGCATTTTTCCGCAGAGAGTTCCAGCAATCCCTTCACAGAACGGCTCTGGGATACCGCCACCGGTGTGAGGAATGCACTGTCCTCACACCATGTATTGTTCCGAATATTCTCATGGCTTCCTCTGTAGCGATACCAGTCACCATCCCTGGTAATTCCGATCAATAGGATATTATATTTTTCCGTATCAAGATTCTCCAGAACAGAATACGCCGACTGCAGCGACACCTCATATTCCGTTGAATTTCCTCCAAAAATGACCGCTATAGTTTTTTGCTTCATGGCCGCCTCCCTTTCATGATCCGGAGCGTTCAAACCTTGCTTCAAACGCTGCCTGCTTTAAAAAAAGCCTCCCGTCTTCGATACCTATACTGTATCAAAGCCGGGAGAAGCGTTCTTTCACTTAATATAAATGTTTTCATAATTTTTTACTTGTAAAATCTTACGAAATTCCTACAGAGCCGTTTCCGGATCCGTCTATCCCGCTCGTACGCATCTGTTCCGGCAGTTCCCTTATCCGCAGTGCCCTTCCCGGTCCCCCGGGATGTCCGCAAACGCTCCCGCGCTTTCAGACTCATCATGTTTTTGGGGAAAATGCCGTTTACCGCAGATCTATATGACCACTTCAAATTCTATGACTTCATTCTCGCTTTTGGCCGTTATAGTGCCGTTGTGAGCTTCCACGATCTTCCGGGCAATGGCAAGTCCCAGGCCCGCGCCGCCGCTTTGGGAGCCTCTGGCGCTGTCCAGACGGTAGAACTGCTCAAAAATACGCTCCAGCCTGTCCGGAGGAATGGTATTTCCATGATTGGAAAAATGGATATGCACATCCCTCTCCTCCTGCGTCACCCTGATCCTGATCTCCTCATTTTCAAAGCTGTAATTGACCGCATTCCGCAGCAGATTATCGAACACACGCTGCATCTTATCCACATCACATTTTATCATGATGTCGGGAGCTGCCTCAAGAGTACAGGTCAGATTTTTCTCCGAGAACATCGGCTTAAATTCAAAAGTAAGCTGTTCCAGCAGACGCGTCAGATTTACCCTGCTATACTCCAGGGTAATATTGGACAGATTGAACCGCGTGATCTCAAAGAACTCATTGATCAGGTCCTCCAGCCGCTCCGCCTTCTTCAGAGAAATACTCAGGTACTTTTCCCGCAGTTCCCCGGAAATCTGTCTTTCGTCACGCAGCAGGGTCAGATACCCGATCACGGAAGTCAGAGGAGTCTTCAGATCATGGGCAAGATATACCACAAGATCGTTTTTCCTCTGCTCCTCAAGTTCCGCCGCCAGCTTCCGCTGTTCCAGGGTATGTATGATAGAGTTGATCTTTTTCTCCGTAGCCGCCAGCTCCACCGACAGGGTGACATCACTGGCATTCTCTTTCACCAGGGCATCGATCGCTCCGTTGATCTCATTAAAATATCTGGTAAAGTTCTTTAAATAGAACCGCATGATGATAAAGAAAATGAACAATGCGCCCGACATGAAAATCAGAGACTCGTTATTTCTGATCACGCGTTGATACACCTCCAACGATCTTTCATAATCGTCATAGATGTATAAATCCAAAAAGCCGACTATCGTATTTGCAAAATGCCCCCTCCAAAAAAAATTATAGAGTGCCCATACTCCCACGATGGCGGCAAACATCAGAAGAACCGTCCGTATGAATACCTTCGTCTGAAGAGGGCGATATTCATCCCTGCGCCTCTGCCCGGCTCTGCCGGGACTTTCCTTTTCGTCTCTCTGCTCCACCCTGTCTTCCCTACTCAATGGTATACCCCACTCCCCACACGGTTTTAATGAATTTCGGATTCTTTGCGGGCTCTCCCAGTTTTTCCCTCAGTCTTCCAATGTGCGCCATAACCGTATTATTATTGTCCAGAAATTTCTCTCCCCACACACTTTCAAACAGCTCCTCAGAGGGGATTACCCTGCCCCGATGCTCGCACAGATACCAGAGTATGGAAAATTCCCGCGGCGTCAACGTGATCTCTTTTCCGTACAGAGTACATTTATGGGTGTCTTTGTTGATGATCAGTCCATGGATGTCATACTCTGCCACCGATCCGCTCTTCCCCTCCGCTCCCGACGCGCTGTTATAACGAACATAACGGCGAAGCTGTGTTTTGACACGCGCCATCACCTCCAGCGGATTAAAGGGCTTTGTAATGTAGTCGTCCGCCCCTATGGTAAGTCCCATGATCTTATCCGTATCCTCGCTCTTTGCCGTCAGCATAATGATCGGGAAAAAGTACTGCTCCCTGATCTTCTGACAGATATGGAAACCATCCACATCCGGAAGCATCAGATCTAAGATTGCCAGATCCGGCTTTTCGGATTCTATGCATTTTAGCGCCTCTATCCCACTGTAACACTTATGTACCGTGTAGCCGTCGTTCTTGAGATAAACTTCCATCAGGTCTGCTATTTCCTTCTCATCATCCACGATCAAAATATTCCCGCTCATTTCCGATCCGCTCTCCTCCGATCTCTCGAAAATACAGACTGTCCCGTCCTGCGATCCGCATACGCAGACTCATAACGGTCCGTATCCGAAACATATACTATTTCTTTCTTGTCCTCATAAATTTCCACTCTGACGTTCCGTTTTTTCCTGTTTTCGAATCGATACTATAATACCAAAAGAATCAGATTCTGAAAACCCCCGGAATACAAATTACATTTTCAGTGGCACGCCCTGTGCCTGATCCGGAGACAGATACACGCAAATATCATAACTGCGATGCCAATATACTTAAAGACAGTTATAAGGCCCAAATGATCCGCCAATGCCCCCGCAGCAGGAAACATAAGGATCATTGCCACAGAGAAAGACAGGCTGTTTACGGAAATCAGAGTTGCACGCTGTTCGGAGGGAATCAGCTGATTCAGAGAATCAGACTGTACGGGATACAGCACAGAGTTAAAAAAACCGGCAACACTAAACGCAACAACCGATACCAACATGTTCTCAAGGCCATAGCACAAAAATGCCGCAGCGATCACGGCGGTTCCCGCAAACACAATTTTCTTCCGGAATCTGTGATATAACCTTTCACTCATAACAGCCCCCAGACAGGAAACAACGCTTACCGCCAGCAGGATCAGGCTGATCTGAATCTTATTGTATCCAAGCTCTGAATAGTACTGCTGGCTGTAAAAAAACAGCAGTGTCCATGCGGCAAAGATCACAGAATAATAAACCACGATCTTCAGGATGCGCACGTCCGACCTCATTACCTGAAAGCTTGTCCTGAAATGGGATACCACAAGCTCCCTCACCCCCGTGGGTCTCTTTTCCCGCCGCCCGGAGGGCGCTTCCATCAGGAACAGCACAGGGATCAGGGACAGCGCCGCTATGAACACACAGGCCGCATAGCACCAGAACCAGGAATATTCCGCGAGAATGCCTCCCGCCACCGTGGCGATCCCCTGAGACACCTCCAAAATAACATTCAATCTCCCACACACGCGCATATATTGCTCTTCCTGCCCGATACATTTCATGCTGTCGTACACGAGCGCTTCCTCCGAACCGGAATTGAAATTATTTCCCAGAGCCTGAATGATGAAGCTCAGCGCGAACAGCCCAAAGCTTCTGGAAAACAGCATGAGCAGGCAGGAAACTCCTATGCAGATCCGGCTCAGGATCATGCTCCGCTTTCTTCCCAGCAGATCTGCCACCGCTCCGGACGGGATTTCGCATAATATGCCGGTGGCGTGATAGATTCCCTCCAGCAGCCCTATTTTTGCCAGGCTTAGCCCGCAGTACGCCAGATACAACACCCATACGGAGCTCTGCATATTTAAATTGGTGATGAAGACACTGATATGGTCCAGTTTTATATTTCTCTTTAATCTCGTTTGAAGTGACTGTGTTTTCGTATTCATATGTAATTCCTCTCTTTTTTCCTGTTCTTTTTGCATTAAATGCACTCTCGGAATTTTCCTGTCCGGCCGGATGCCCTGCAGCAATCACAGAGCATCTGACCCCCATGGCATTCACCGATCCGGACAGAGAACCGGCAACTCCTGATGCAGCCGCCCGGCTCTCTGCCCGCGGGAATACCCGCGCAACAAAAAAACAGCCCGACCTTCTATAAGTCAAACTGTCCTGGAATTACTGCGAAAACTTCATTTATGATCCGGCCTGCCCGGCAGATTCCCTAAAAAAGAGCGCAGTAATCCCGTGATCGCGAATTTCTGCATGTTTTTGACATTGAGCTGCTGCTGCAGACCGGTGTGTAACCCAATCCGTTCATCCTGCGTTCTCCTTCCTGTAAAATGTAATTGACATGTATAGGATACCGCTCATTTCCAATATTGTCAATATCAAATGTTGTGATTTCTTAATCCTTATCGAAATTTCATTCTTTATTCACTCTGTAATCAGTAACTGATGCACAGAAGCCGCAAAGAGCTCAAGTTCCTGCCAGGCGGAAACAGATCTCCACCCTTGCCCCGCCGGTTTCTTCTGAATTCGTGAGTACTATCCTTCCGCCATGCTTTTCGGCTGCCGTTTTCGCAAAGAATAACCCAATACCATAATGCGCTTCGCCGCTTCTGCTTGTGTCATCCATAAAAAACTGTTCTGTCCCGTGCATTAATGCTTCTTTTGTAAATCCTTTACCCGTGTCCTCCACAATAAATGTCAGGTTTCCGTTCTTTTCTTCCATACGGATATTTATCCTTCCGTCTTCCCCCGTATGCTCCACCGCGTTCTGGATAATATTCATGACGGCTCTGACCGCCTGATCATAGACCACATTTACTTTTCTGCTGCTCCACTGCTCTCTCCAGCTGATCTTAAGATGATAGACCTCTGCCAGACCTGATGTCTGTCTTCTTATATCGCCAAGAAGCGCTTCTGTCATCACCTTTTCGGGAATATCCGGACAGCCGTATGCCGATCTGGTCACGTCTATCAATTTCTGTACATAATCCTGTATCCGGACCGCGCTGTTTATGATATGGACAATATTATTTTTCTGTTCTTCTGTCACTTCCGTCTCAGACAGCAGCTCTGCATTCCCTCTCACGACGGTAAGCGGGGTTTTGATATCATGCGCCAGTGCAGACATCTGTCTGTTTTTATCCTGTTCCGTCTTCCATTGTCGTTCCAGAGAGTCCTTCAATGCAATCCTCATCTCATCTATAGAGGCCAGACAGTCATCAAGCTCCTTTATTCCGGAATAAACTGTCTCGTATTCCAGATCCTGATCTCTGATCCTCTCCACCGCCTGCATTACCGGCTGCATTTTCCTCTTCAGCCTTTTTCCGAAGCGCACGGATGACAGTATTATGACCGCTGTTCCGCCCAGAATAAGCATGATCGTCATCAGGTTCTGCGGTCCTATGAAGTGTTCTCTTAAAAATGCCGATCGATACTGTGGGGTCAGACTGTACTGCAGGACGACATACTCCCCGGGGCGGGAGATCACCTTATAAAAACTGTTCCCCGATGCATTCCCGTGATCTGCGACATTCCAGGCAATTTCAACGGACTGTCCCGACATGTCTCCGCCAAGCTTCTCACCGTCCATGGAAAAAATAACGTAATGACAAAGAGGAGGGATCATATCCTCCGTCACTTCATCCGCACTCCGGATCAGGTCGTATGCTTCGTTGATCTTCCGTTCTGCGTAATTGGCCGGATAAATGCAGCCTGTGTTTACAAGAATATTGAACACAAGGATCGTACACACACCCAGAGTGAATAATGCTCCAAGCATAACCAGTACATATCTCATGAAGATTCCGCTCAACGTATTACCTCTTCTTATTCTTCCCATTTATATCCGATCCCCCAAACCGTTTTTACAGGCATATAATCAAGACCCGAGAGTTTTGTCCTAATATTTTTGATATGCGTGATGATCGTACTGTCATTGCTCTCACTGTCAAAGCCAAATACGTGCTCCAGGATCTGCTCTTTTGAAAAAATCTGTCCTCGATTTCCGGCAAGGAACTCACAGATCTCATACTCAGCCTTTGTGAGGGGAATTTCCTTATTGTCAACCAGCATCTGCCTCAAAGACAGATTAAAGCAGACACGGCCGAGAGCCATTCTGACAGAATGCTCCCGATGTTCCCGCCTCAGATGCGCAGTAATCCTAGCGCGGAGCTCCATAACCCCGAACGGCTTAAAGATATAATCGTCCGCACCCAATGACAATCCGTTGACCAGACTGTTTTCCTCCGTTTTTGCTGTGAGAAACAGCACAGGGCAGTCCACAAGCTCCCTGATCCTTATGCATAACTCAAATCCGTCCATACCGGGCATCATAATGTCCAGCAGGATCAGATCATAAAGATTCAGTTTTTCCATATCGATCTCAAGCGGGTCACTCACTTTTGTGACCAGATGACCATCCTTGCTCAAAATATTTCCTATCATGTCAAGAATGGCTGTATCATCATCAACTGCCAGTATTTTCGCCATATTATCCGTCATTTCTGCGCTGCTCTCTGCGCATAAGCGACTTTTACTCACCTCTATTCCGATATTCTGCTTCCTTCCCAACGGGATGCCCACGGTAAATAATATATCATACTGCCCACGGTAAATATACACCAGACCGGTATTACAGCCTCCAGTTCATTGATCGCACCGGATCCTCCCAGGGCAAGCTTCAGACAGGTATACGGTATTCTGCCGGTCCATGACACAAAAGTATATTTCCAGATATGATCTCCAAGCCCCGTAAGCATCAATGCGCTGACAAGCCCGGACAGGATCCCCGCTCCAATGGAAACACCTTTTCCAAACTGAAAAGCCAGGATCGTCTGCCAAATATAGAGCGGGATACTGCTGCACCACATGATCAGAGCCGCCTTCACGCATATTCCCATGCCTGCTGTACTGCTGCCGGAGATCCCACAAAAACCGAACCCGAATATGACTGCTGTCAATAACACTGAAAACATGCTGAAGATCAGCAAAAGCGATACCTTTGACAAAAATGCCGCTGCCTTCCGGGGTAAAGTAAGCAGATTCTGGAAACCTCCGGCATTTTGCTCCTGTTCCGCCATGCTTGCGGCAAATATGCCGATCAGCACAGGAAATCCTGCTCCGATTGCCTGATAAAAGGCAATGAGCTTTGTATTCTCATCCCAGGCAGAAAAACAATAATACATCAAAAACAACCCGCCCGTTATCACCGGAATCAAAATGTGCGCAGGTATAAGGGAAGTTCCTTTCACTTTCAGCAGATCCGCATGGAGACTCTTTCTGAACATTTCTATTTCACCTCTCTTTTATCAAACCAGTATAAAAACAGAGCAGCCGCAAAGACGAACCATATAAGGGACAGGCAGATTCCCGGCAAAACCACTCCCATATCCAACAGCGGATCCCCGGCTTCTGTCGGGATACCATTCGGCCTTATGTGGAGAAACGGACACAGGATCCGCATGGGAATGGCAGAAGCAAACAAATACCATTTTCCTGTTGGTGCAACAATGGTACCTCCAACCGTAAGAAGCAGGCAGACCAGCAACTCCGTGATCATCCCGAAGCGCTCGCTTAAAAACAGAAATACCGGTATCTCCCATAACTGTGCTATCGTAAGGAAGAATACCGCGATCGCTGCCCCGCCTGAGGGGACACGAGTCGTCAGCAGAAAACCGCCTGAGGAAGCACCTGCAAATACGATCATATTTGAGGCCAGCACCGCGCAGCCCATATAGATGATCTTGCCCATCATCAGTTTTCTTTTGCCTGCGGGAAGCGTCACCAGGTTATAATGACCCGTCTTTTTCTCCTGCATCACAGAAAGGTGGCAGATGATGGCAAGCATACCGGGTAACAGCAATGCGTACCACCAGTTCCATACACTCTCCGCATATACATTCTGCATCCCTGCTGTAAGTATAAATGCCAGGGCAAATGTGATCAGGGGAAACACCCAGATAAAGCTCCGGCGCATCGACCTTTTTGTTTTCTGATACTCTGCTTTCAC
>CAMWWF010000081.1 GCA_947177885.1 uncultured Lachnospiraceae bacterium | reverse complement strand
GTCACATGGCAAGGCCGGGGTATTTGCCATCATCGCAGCCTCCCGGTCATTGTGGTGAATGGTTCATTGGAAGTATAGTATCTGCTTTTGGTTTTCAATTTCCGGGTTCGGGTTCCCGGCATTTTTTGATTTATTTATGCGTTGATCTGTTCACTTCGCCACCGGTAATTTTTATGCCACCTTCTTTGCAGTTTTTCTATCTTTCAGTTTACTTTTTTTCCCTCAGGAGCTAAAATGTAATAAGGTATGCCGGGGATGTCCGTTTTGGTGGACAGGAGTGAAAAACGGCATAAAGTCGAAAAGGGCAATCCATAATATGAAGGAAGCGGATCGGCGCAGAATGTAAATGAAAAATGAGGAAAATGCGGACAAAATAACAGGAGAATAAATATGGCGGCGGAGGAGAATAAAATTCAGTCTCTGGCAAATCAAATACTGGCACTTGCCCACGACGATCTGTTGATGCATCTGCGTTTTTTTGATATGGCACTGGCTCAGCTAAAGAGAAAGGAACGGGCAGGGACGGGCTGTTTTGCCACAGATGGACAAACACTGTTCTATGACCCGGTGTATGTACTGAAAACCTATCAGGAAAATCCCGGATACATTACCAGAAGTTATCTTCATGTGCTGCTGCACTGTATTTTTTCCCATGGGTTTCAGTATGATAAACTGGATTCCGGAAACTGGGATCTGGCGGCGGATATCGCAGTGGAGAATGTGATCCTTGATCTGAGACTGGAGAGCGTATCCCTGGAGCAGGACACGGACGCGGTCAGGAAGCTCAGAATTTTAAGGGAAGATATCGGGCCTTTGACGGCGGAACGGATCTACAGATATTTCCGCCACAATCCTGTTACACCGGATGAAAGGCAGGAGCTTGTGAGACTGTTTGCAAGGGATGTCCACAGCCTCTGGAGATCGGCGGATTCCGGGACACAGGAGCAATTGGAGATCACGGAAGAGCAGTGGAAAAAGATCAGCGAGCGTGTAAAGGCTGACCTGAAATCCTTTACCAGAAATAAAAAGGGCGCGGAGAGTCTGGAGAAGAATCTGGAGGAGACCACAAGAGACCGCTATGATTACAGTGAGATTCTGCGCAGATTTACGGTTATGGGGGAGGATATCACGGTAAATGACGAGGAGTTTGATTATATTTACTATACCTATGGATTGGAGCACTACGGGAACCTGCCCCTGATAGAGCCTCTGGAATACAGAGAAGTAAACAAGGTAAGGGAGTTTGTCATTGCCATAGATACTTCCGCGTCATGCAGAGGCGCCATTGTGAAAGCCTTTTTGAGAAAGACTTATTCCATTTTAAAGGGCAGCGAGAATTTTTTCCATCGTGTCAATGTGCACATCATCCAGTGTGACAATCAGGTGCAGAGTGATACCAGGATCACCAATGATGAGGATTTTGATACTTTTATGCGGTACGGTAAGCTGACAGGGTTTGGCGCCACAGATTTCCGGCCGGTGTTTGAATATATTGAGAAGCTGCAGCTGCAGGGGGAATTTGAGAACCTGAAAGGACTGATTTATTTTACGGACGGCTATGGGATCTATCCCCGGAGGATGCCGGAGTATGATGTGATATTTGCGTTTCTGGACGAGGACGAGCATCGGGCGCCGGTGCCGCCGTGGAGCATGAAGGTGGTGCTGGAGGAGGATTCTTTGGAAGAAGAGGCAGAGGCGGAGTAACGGATATACAGATATGAGCAGGAACATGGCTGTCTGAATTTATTGCCGATATGGTACAAAGCCGGTGTACAGAAATTTTCGGACATGCTCTGAAAAAGGATTTTTGGCGGAATGTCTGTGTGGCATTGTCAGTCTGACCGAAAATGGGAACAGGAAGCGCCGGGGGACGGAATGTGTCCACAGACATGAGGGTAAAGTGCCGATGGGTGTGATATGTCAGCAGGCACGGGATTTTCAAATATTGATTGGTATGCGTGCCGAAGCACGCACAGGGGTGTAAATAGGATAAATAAACGCAATGACATGAATGAACGGGTGCAGGCGGGAAGGGTGGATTTAAAGATATGAACATTAAGCAGGCCAAGGAATATATTAAGAATTCCATTAATTTATATCTGAAGAAGGACGAGTTCGGCGAGTATCGTGTCTCCGTGGTGCGGCAGCGACCCATCTTCCTGCTGGGAGCGCCGGGTATCGGCAAGACGGCTATCATGGAGCAGATCGCCCAGGAGATGGGGATCGCGCTGGTGTCCTATTCCATGACGCATCATACCAGACAATCCGCGCTGGGGCTGCCTTTTATCACGCAGAAGACATACGGCGGACAGACCATGAGCGTGTCGGAATATACCATGAGTGAGATCATCGCTACTGTTTACGACACCATGGAGGCCAGCGGCATCAGGGAAGGGATTCTGTTCCTGGATGAGATCAACTGTGTGTCGGAGACACTGGCACCTTCCATGCTGCAATTCCTGCAGTATAAGGTATTCGGACGTCACAGAGTTCCCGAGGGCTGGGTCATTGTCACGGCAGGCAATCCTCCGGAGTACAATAAATCCGTCAGAGAGTTCGATGTGGTGACGCTGGATCGTCTGAAAGTCATGGAGGTGGAGCCGGATTACCGTATCTGGAAGGAATATGCGGCGGAGAAGCGGATCCACAATGCGGTGGTGAATTATCTGGACCTGAAAAAAGACCACTTCTATTGTATGGAAATGACCACTAAGGGACGCAGCTATGTGACGGCCAGGGGATGGGAGGATCTGTCGGAGATACTGGCTCTGTATGAGGAGGAAACGATCCCGGTGGATGAGACCCTGGTGGGGCAGTATCTGCGAAACGAGAAGGTGGTAAAGGAGTTTACCGCATATTATGATCTTTATAATAAATATAAGAAGGATTATCATATTGAAGATATTTTGAGCGGAAATCCTTCCGTGCAGGCCATTGCCCGTGCCAAAGAGGCACCTTTCGACGAACGGCTGTCGCTGCTTGGCATGCTGCTTGATAAAGTGCAGGCGGATATGAAGGAGATCATGGAGCAGGCCGCGTTCCTGTCCGATCTGAAAAATCCCCTGAAAAATATCGGCAGCACGGCAGAGGAAATGCAGCTCGGACAGGTGCTTGCCCTGCTGGAAAAGCAGACGGACGGACGGCGGAAGCTTCTGGAGAATCTCCAGACTGCAAACACTTTGTCTGACAGTGACAGGAAGAGACACTACAGTGTCATCCGCTTTCTGGAGGAGAGCAGGAAGGAGCTTTATACGGGAGAGGCTCAGACGGGAGCTGCCGCCTATGATTTCCTGAAAACACGATACGGCACAAAAGTGGAGAAGATGAAGCAGAAGACGGCCGGAGTGCAGCAGGAGCTTCATGCCATGTTTGCTTTTGCGGAAGAAGCTTTTGCGGCAAAGGACGGGACAGCGGGCAACGAGATGCTGATCCTGGTGACGGAGCTCACCGTGAACAGCTACAGTGCCCGGTTCATAGCCACTTTTGGCAGTCCGGATTATAAGCGGCATAACGAGGAACTGATGCTGACGGAGCGAAGGGATGATATCAGGGCGCAGATCGAGGAGCTGAAGCTGGAGTAGTGTTACGAGATACCGCGTCACCGTCATTAAGCACCTTGTATCAGGCAATTCCGGACTTCGTAAAAAGTGTATCCGATAGAGGGAGCGGTCAATTCCCCGACGGAGCCGGCGGGATTGAATTTGCCGTCTGAAAAGGGCGCAAGCGCTGACCGGGAAAGGAGCCGGAGACCGTGACCGGAGGAAGGACAGAGACGATACATGCGGGAAAAGGAATGGAAGCTTGCGGATGCAAGCCTGTATTATGAAACAGAAACAGGACAGGGGAAAGAATCTGTCCGGATCACGCGATTTCAGGGGCCGGGTTCCCGGGTGAAGGTTCCGGAGCTGATCGGGGGACTGCCGGTGACGGTCATTGACAGAAAGGCTTTCCTGAGCAAAAAGAATCTGCGGCGTATCTCGCTGCCAGACTCTGTGGAAGAGATTGGGGACTGGGCTTTCGCCTACTGTGACCATCTCACGGAGGTAATACTTCCGCATCGGGCCGTCCGCTTTGGAAAAGCAGTTTTTATGGAATGTAAGGAGTTACGGCGTATATCCGTTATTTCTGCAGAAGGGCAGCTGTCGGACAAGCCTGTTGCTGCATTTCCCGGAGAGCTTCTGGCGGCGGCTGTGACCGCAATGGATGCCGCTTATCTCCTGGACATGGAAGCGGCAGGTACAAAGGAGTGGCTGGATAAATGGGATGCCAGACTGAAAAACGTACTCCGGACTTCAGATCAGGAGGGATTTTCCAAACAGATCCTGTGCGGTGAGGAAGATTACGGCAGTACAGACCTGAACGCCTATATGAGTGGCAGACGGAAGGAAAAGGTCCGTCTTATCTTTCTGAGGCTTTTATCCGATCAAGGCTTGTCTCCTCTGCTGCGCCGGGAGCTGGAGGATTATCTGCGTGCTCATACAAAAGGGGAAAACAGTGATGAGACATGGCAGGTGATCCTGCGGGAACACGGCGATGACAGGGAATACTATCAGCTCTTTGCGGCAATATCCTGTGTGACGGAGGGGAATCTGAATGATATTCTTGCGGATATCGGCGAGGAACACCCGGAGATGAAAGCGTATTTCCTTCGTTACAGGGAAGAAGTCTTTGGGGCTGCGGATTTTTTCGCGGGGCTGGAGTTGTAGGTGGTGGGCTTATTCTGTTTATGGCAGTTCTGAGTAGGGGGACTGTGTATGGTGGATCCGGGTTATAACGCCGTTTTCTTAAGAAAGAAACCGCGGCATTGAACCATCTGGAAAAGTCTGGTATACTGTCATATAACAAAACGAAAGGTTACAGGGGAAAAACTATGGCGATGACATTGGAACAGGCAAAGGAGAAGCTGGCGCAATATGGGCAGGAACATGTGCTGAAATATTATGAGGAGCTTTCCGGACAGGAAAAGCAGGCATTGCTGGATCAGATAGAAGCCACAGATATGAGCATCCTCGACGCATGCAGGCATAAGGAGGATCTGGTTCAGAAAGGGGTCATCACTCCGCTGGCTGTAATGCGGCTGGAGGAGATCGAGGCCCACAGGGCATCCTTTGAGGCGGCCGGTATCGAGGCGATCAGAGCGGGGAAGGCAGGCGCTGTCCTGCTGGCAGGCGGTATGGGAACGCGGCTTGGTTCCGACGATCCCAAGGGAATGTATAATATCGGGCTGACCAGAGAACTCTATATCTTTGAATGCCTGGTAAATAATCTGATGGAGGTGGTGCGTCGGGCCGACACGTGGATCCATCTGTTTATCATGACCAGCGATAAGAATCATCAGTCTACCACGGCCTTTTTGAAAGCCCATGACTATTTTGGGTATAAGGAAGAATATATTCACTTTTTCCAACAGGAGATGGCGGCGGCAACAGACTATGATGGAAAGATCTGTCTGGAGGAAAAGGGAAAAATGTCCACTTCGCCCAACGGTAACGGGGGATGGTTTGTGTCCCTTCGGAATGCGGGGCTGTTAAATTTCGTTCATGAAAAGGGAATCGAGTGGCTGAATACCTTTGCGGTGGACAATGTGCTCCAGCGCATTGCCGACCCCTGCTTTATCGGCGCAACCATTATGAAAGACTGTGCGGTAGGGGCCAAGGTAGTGCGGAAAAACACACCGGACGAAAAGGTGGGCGTTATGTGTCTTGAGGACGGAAGGCCGTCTATCGTGGAGTACTATGAGCTGACGGAGGAACTGATGAACGCAAAGGATGAGAAGGGTGACCCCGCGTATTATTTCGGTGTGATCCTGAATTATCTCTTCCGTGTGTCCGATCTGGAAAAAATGGCGGGAAGCCTGCCCCTTCATATTGTGGAAAAAAAGATCTCATGCCTGGATAAGCAGGGGAATCCGGTGAAACCGGAGGAACCTAACGGTTATAAATATGAAAATCTGGTGCTGGATATGATCCATCAGCTGGACAGCTGCCTGCCCTTTGAGGTGGTTCGGGAGAAGGAGTTTGCCCCGATCAAGAATAAGACCGGTGTGGATTCCGTGGAAAGCGCCAGAGCGCTGCTTGAGAAAAACGGAGTTACTCTGTAGCTGATCGGACGAGTGATCCCAATTTATACCGCATACCGCTGAACACGCTCTAATGTAATCAAGCGATGAAACTGGTCAGAGTTATGCAGTCTGGTTTCACAGCAAGTGCAGTCGTTAAGCAGTATAAGTCACTGTTCACCCTGTGACCGATAACCGATGCGCAGTGGCCGGAAAGACAACGGCTTCACGCACGGCAGTCAAAGCGATTATTCTGATCGCTTTGGTTTGATCACGCAAAAAGCGCATTCATACCTCGCGGTGGCGACGTGTGAATAGTGGTCAATTTAACATTTCGACAGATTTATGTAACAAATATGTATTGAGATATCGGCACTTTTTCGATATGCTGATGATAACAGAAAACATTGTGTGGCACGGACAATGTATTGTGGGGCCATACGGGGTTGCTGTGAAATCCGGGATTCTGTCTGCAGAAACTGCGCCGCCCGGGCAAGGCGCATTACTTGTCTGGAAAGACGGCCGGAAGGAACAGTAACCGCACAAGATCAATATGCACGGCAGGTGCAGGAAAGAGGAAGCTATGAGGATATTGGTAACAGGCGGCGCCGGGTTTATCGGCAGCCATACGGTGGTGGAACTTCAGCAGGCGGGGTATGACGTGGCAGTGCTTGATAATTTGAGCAATTCCAGCGAGAAATCCTTACAGAGGGTAGAAGCGATTACCGGTAAGAAAGTTCCTTTTTATAAGACGGACATACTGGACAGAGAGGGCTTGGAAGAGATTTTTTCCAAGGAAGATTTTGATGCGGTCATTCATTTCGCGGGACTGAAAGCGGTGGGTGAGTCCGTACAGAAGCCCTGGGAGTACTATGAGAACAATATAGCAGGTACACTGACTCTGGTGGATGTGATGAGAAAGCATAATGTAAAGAATATCATTTTCTCTTCCAGCGCCACTGTGTACGGCAATCCCGCATTTATTCCCATTACGGAAGAGTGCCCCAAGGGACAGTGCACCAATCCTTACGGTTGGACGAAATCCATGCTGGAGCAGATTCTGTCTGATATTCAGAAGGCAGATCCTGAATGGAATGTGATCCTGCTTCGTTACTTTAATCCCATCGGCGCACATAAGAGCGGCACCATGGGAGAGAATCCCAACGGAATTCCCAATAACCTGATGCCCTATATCACACAGGTGGCAGTGGGTAAATTAAAGGAACTGGGTGTGTTTGGAAACGACTATGATACCCATGACGGAACAGGTGTCCGGGATTATATCCATGTGGTGGATCTGGCAATGGGTCATGTGAAAGCGCTGAAGAAGATTGAGGAGAAAGCGGGCCTGAAGATTTATAATCTGGGCACTGGTACAGGCTACAGCGTTCTGGATATCGTGAAGAACTTCGAGGAGGCTACCGGTGTAAAGATCCCTTATGTGATCAAGGAGCGCCGTGAGGGAGATATCGCCGCCTGTTACGCGGATGCAAGCCTGGCAAAGGAGGAACTGGGCTGGGAGGCACAGTACGGTATCAGGGAGATGTGTGCGGATTCCTGGAGATGGCAGAAGAATAATCCCAACGGGTATGAGGAGTAAGTCATAAGGGGTACACTATAGTTTCCACGGATATTCGGGCTGCAGATGACAGAATAATTAGTGATAGGTAATAAGCAGGTCAGTCGCCACAGTGTCGGTATTGTGGCGGCTGAATCTTTTTCAGGGTGGAAAGCCGGGTGGGAAGAAATGCGGGAGATCGGCAAAGATTTCAGATCGTCGGACTGTCCCGTTGTACAGAACAGTGTATTCGGGAAGCCCTATGGCAGAAAAGGAAGAGATATCATATGACCGCGGAAAGGGAGAGAGGATAAGTTATGTTTACATGGAAAGAAGCAAAACCGGAAGATCATGGGATACCGGCGGAGGCCGTGGAAAAGCTGGAGAACCTGCTGGGAAGGATGGGGGTGCGGATCCATGGTTATATGCTGATAAAAGGTGACAGCATTCTGGTAGAGAGATATTACGAGCCGTTTCACAGGGAAAGTCTGCATCGGATGTATTCTGTCACGAAAAGCTTTACGGCGCTGGCGGTGGGGCTGCTGGTGAAAAACGGGCTGGCAAAGCCGGAGGACAGGATATGCGGTTTTTTCCCGGAAATGCTTCCGGAGGAAGGCGTTCATCCGTGGTGTGAAGAGATGACCATCAGGGATATGCTGACCATGCGTACCTGTCATTCTTCCACCACCTATAAGAGGTATGACGGAGAGGACTGGACGGAGTCTTTTTTTCATGTGGAACCAGACCATGTGCCTGGAACGGTATTTTCCTATGACACCTCTTCTTCCCATGTGCTTGCCGCATTGGTGGAAAAACTGACCGGAAAGAAGATGCTGGACTATATGCGGGAGGAGATGCTGGATGAACTTGGATTTTCCAGAGAGGCATACATTCTTCCGGATCCTGTGGGGGTATCTCAGGGAGGGAGCGGTATCATGTGTACTCTGCGGGATGTGGCGGTGGTGGCACATCTGTGCAGCAGAGAAGGAATGCTGCAGGGCAGGGAGTATCTTCCCCGTGATTATGTGCGGGATGCCGTGAGATGCCAGGTGCCTACGGATTTGCAGCCGGTATTGGATGAACAGTGTGGTTATGGTTATTTCATCTGGATGCCGCGGGAAGAGGGATTTACATTCTTCGGTATGGGAGGACAGCTGGCAGTCTGCTTTCCGCAGTATGACTTCTGCTACGTCACCATGGCCGACACCATGGGAAATCCGGCGGGAGTACAGATCTTACACGACTGCTTTTACCAGTCCGTGTTCCCATACTTAAGGGATCGCGGGGGGCGGGAGGAAGCTGAAAGACCGTCCTGCCGTCATATCTCTGATGAGGAGAGGAAACTGCAGCTCCGCACGCAGGATCGATGCTATACATTCTATCCCAATGTGCTGAAATGGGAAAAGCTTTCCTTTCACTGGGAGGAGCAGAGGCTGGATTTCGTACTTCCGGAGGGAGCGTTTGCGTTTGCCTTCGGAGAGGAAGGGGGAGAGCAGCCTTTCCTGAATACGGAATATTCCTGCGAGTGCCATGGCAGGTGGAAATGGGGACATTTTATCCTGGACTGCCATGTCCTCGGAGAAGATATGGGAAGTGTGCGGATGGATTTCGCGTGGAAGGACAACCGCATGAGCGTCAGAGCCGTCTGCGCCGGGGATATGATCTCCAGGGAGATGAAGGAGCATTTTCAGGGGATGGCTTCGGCGGAATGTGAGGGAATGTCTTTCTGAGACCGCGGATCTTTTTATGTCTGTTTCAGTTCCGGTTTATCTGTTATAATGAACTTACAAATGTAAGGAAAAGAGAGGGAAATAAAATGCTTCATATTATTACTGATTCGGCAGCCGATCTGCCCCAAAGCTATATAGAGGAACATCATATTCATGTTATTCCGACACCTGTCGTAATCGACGGCACAGACTATTTGGACGGCGCAACGATCCGGACGGTAGACTTTTACAACATTCTGGATGATGTCAAACGGGATATCAAAACCTATCACATCAATCCTGCAATGTTCATGGATGCCTTTACGCCTTACGCGCAGGCCGGTGATGCGGTTATTTATCTCTGTTTTTCCACGGGGATCGCAGGCACTTATAATGCCGCCAATATTGCCCGGAGCAGCCTGTTGGAAGATTATCCTGATTTTGATCTGACGATCATTGATTCCAAATCTGCATCGATCGGATTCGGGCTGGTAGTCTCCAAGCTGGTCACTCTGTTGGAAAGAGGAGCTTCCAGAGAAGAGATCATAGAGGCGGCAGATTATTATATCTCACATATCAGGCATGTTTTTACCGTACAGACGCTTGCCTACCTGATCAAGGGCGGGCGTCTGACGAAATTTAAAGGTATCGTTGCGGAAACGCTGAGTATGAAGCCTGTGCTGATCGTGGATGAAAACGGTGCGCTGTCGGTTCTCAGAACGGTCCGGGGACGCAGGAAATCCATACATGCTCTGATAGAATACGCGGAGGAAAAGGGGGTTCATCTGGAAG
>CAMWWF010000080.1 GCA_947177885.1 uncultured Lachnospiraceae bacterium | reverse complement strand
GGTTGTATCAGGCGGACTGGCTGCTGCGGTTCTACGGTTTTAAGGCGGAGGAATTGTTGGATGAAAAGCGCCCGTTCTTTAATGTAATGCTGGATCCCAAGGAGGATTGGGCGGTGAGGCATCTGGAGCAGTTTCCCATAGAGATAAACAGGGCGCCCATGGAGCGGCTGCTGCGGATTCCCGGCGTGGGAGTGAAGAGCGCCCGGCGGATCGTGGCTGCCCGCAGAAGCGCGAATCTGACCTTTGCCGATCTGAAGAAGATAGGCGTAGTTCTGAAACGGGCATTATATTTTATTACCTGCAGCGGAAGAATGATGTATCCGGTAAAACTGGAGGAAGACTATATTGTGCGGAACCTTACGGAGGAGCAGGAGCGGATAAGGTTTGGAAGCGACGGCATGAGCTATCGGCAGATGTCGCTGTTTGATGTAGGGAGCTTCGAACAGCCTGTGACTGCAACAGATAAGATCCAGGCCGCGGTGGGACAATTATAGGAAGTTCCCGGGAAGCGTCACAAATATAAATAACGATTATTATTTTATGAAATGACGGATGCAGCAGCGATCATGGAGAGGTGACAGAGGAAAACATGACAGTATACAGATGTGAGGACAGTCTGGAAAGCATATTTACGGCGATCTATCTTGCCTACGAAGAAAGACGGGATCATATGGATACCTGTATCAATCTGACGGATGAGCCTGTTTTATTTACGGAGGATGTATATGTGACGCCGGATCAGGAGAAAATAAATAAAGTGATGCGTTCCCTGTACCGTATTTTCGGAGAGAAGGACTATATGTCCCTGTGCATGGCGCTGGCTTCTCAGGACGAGAGGAAGGCGCAGGCGGTATACCGGACCATAGTGGATGGCCTTTCCTCAAAACGAAGGGCGGGGCATCTGTTTGATAATCTTGCCAATGACGAGGTATACCGGGCCTTTGCCCTTGCCAGAGTGGTAGGGCGGGAAATAGGGCATCTGCGGGAATTTGTGCGGTTTGAGGAATTGGAAAACGGTGTGCTCTGTTCCAGGATTACACCTGAGAATAATGTGGTGGCCTTTTTAATGCCTCATTTTTCGGACAGGCTGCCGCAGGAGAACTTTATGATCTATGATGAACGGAGGGGGATATTTGCCATCCATCCTGTGGGAAAGCAGTGGTATCTGTTTTATGAGGAAGAAAGGGAGACGGCTTTCTCCTTCGAAATATCGGCGGAGGAACAGAAGTATCAGGAACTTTTTCAATATTTTTGTCATAAAATAGCCATTGAAGAGAGAAAGAATCTTAAGCTTCAGCAGAACATGCTTCCTCTGCGGTTTCGGAAGAATATGACTGAGTTTCGGAAAGATGCAACTGAATTTCGGGCGGAAGGCTGATTCGGCGGCTGATTTTTCACCCATAAATCCATGTTTTTCAGGAGCGTTGTCCATAAGGTGCGGAGACCGGGGAATAATGAGTAAAATGCACAAAAAATGTTATTTCTCGTGCATTTTTTTTGAAAAGTAATGAGCTTTACAATTTCAAAATTCTGGATATAATGTTTAAATATAGGAGCAGGAAATGTATAACAATGTCAGGAGCTGTTAACAAATAATTCTTTTTCAAAAGGGATTTTAACAGTGCCTAGGGACTAAGAAAGGATGGTTAATATGGTAAAGACAATTCGTTTGACACCTGATAATGTTCAGCACTTTGTGGATGTGACTTCCAAGTGCGACTTTGACATTGACATCTCCTACAACAGATATGTAGTGGATGCCAAGTCATTTTTAGGAGTGTATGGGCTGAACTTCAATCACATGTTGAAGGTTTCCTATGACGGTTATAATGCAGGTTTGGAAGAATTGCTGAATCAACTGGCAGTGGCCAGCTGATGTGCGGGCGTACAGCGTTTTCGCAGTGGCTTTTGAGAAAAGTAAATTGACTCCCTATGCAGGATAGAGTACTATCTTCATGGGGAGTTTTTTGTTTATGGAGATCTGATTTTTCAGGCACGCTCCGAGGAACTGTTCAGAAATGACTCATGACAAGGGGCGCCGTATAAATGTTCAGCTGTAAAGAAGACAATTGCAGGCATAGTGGGCTATGTCAAGGTTATCTGATGCAGCAGACGGACAGTCAGACAAGTTATTGTCATGAGCAATTTCTGAACTGTTACTGAGAAGAGAATCGCGGATAATGGGGGAAAGATACGGATATGGGAAATGAAATGGCGAGAAGAAAACCGGATAACGGTCCTGTGGAAAAGATTCTTCCTCCGATGGAAATACGGGTTTCGGTCAGGACTCTGGTAGAATTTATACTGCGGCACGGGGATATTGACAACAGGCGCCATGCGTCTTTTGACAATGCCATGCAGGAGGGCGGGCGCATCCACCGCATGATCCAGCGCAGGATGGGGGCGGAATATGAGGCGGAGGTCACCCTGCGCTATACTTTACCCACGGACAATTATGTTCTGGTGGTGGAGGGGCGGGCCGACGGCATTATCCGCCATGAAGGGCAGGTCATCATAGACGAGATCAAAGGCACCTACCGCGATCTGGAGAAAATGAAGGGACCCATGCCCCTGCACATAGCACAGGCAAAGTGTTATGCCTATATCTGTGCCATGAAAGAAGAGTTGAGAGAGATCAGAGTGCGCATGACTTATTGCAATATGGAGACGGAGCAGTTGCGCTATTTTTATGAGGACTTTACATTTCGGCAGCTTGAAGTATGGTTTGGCGATCTTGTGGAATCCTATCGGAAATGGGCGGATCATTCCTGTGAATGGCAGAAGCTCCGTCAGCAATCCATAAACGGTCTGAAATTCCCCTTTCCTTACCGGGAGGGCCAGAAGGAGCTGGCGGTCAGTGTCTACCGCACCATATATCATAAGAAGAAACTGTTCATAGAGGCGCCTACCGGAGTGGGAAAGACCATCTCCACCATATATCCGGCCGTGCAGGCTATGGGACAGGGAATGGCCGAGAAGCTATTCTATCTGACGGCCAAGACCATCACCAGAACAGTGGCGGACGAGACATTTGGACTGCTCCGGGAAAGGGGGCTGCATTTTAAGAGTGTGATCCTGACGGCGAAGGAAAAAAGCTGCTTTATGGAGCGGGCGGATTGTAACCCGGAGTACTGCCCCTATGCCAGGGGACATTATGACAGGATCAATGACGCTCTTTTCGAGCTGCTGACTTCCCAGGAGAGCTTCAGCAGAGAGCGTATTGCGGAGTATGCCGAAAAGCATCAGGTGTGTCCCTTTGAAATGTGCCTTGATATGAGCCTTTTTTCGGATGCCGTCATCTGTGATTATAATTATCTGTTTGATCCCCATGTCTTTTTAAAGAGATTTTTTTCGGAGAGCAGCGGCGGAAAATACATTTTCCTTATAGATGAAGCACACAATCTGCTGGAGAGGGGAAGGGAGATGTACAGTGCGGCGCTCTATAAGAACACGTTTTTGGAAATTCGCAGAGAACTAAAACAGACAATCTTGTCAGAAACCTCTAAGCCCGCAAAAAATAAAGAGATTTCCGGACAAATGACATTGGAAATGACAGAAATGTCGGGCGCTGGGGAGGCTGTTGACCAGATCAGTACCAACAGGCTCCATGGGGGCAGGAGCATCCTGATACGTCAGGGCTATGCTTCCAGGATGGTCAGTCATCTGGAGAAATGCAATGAAGAATTGCTGGCGATGAAGCGGGAATGTGACGGCTGGCGGACGGTGGAGGGAATAGACGGCTTTGTGAAGCCGCTGATGCGCCTTCATGCGGCCATGGACGAATACCTGTCGGAGCAGGAGGAAGAGCCGCTGACGGTCAGGGAGCAGCTTCTGGACTTCTATTTTGAAGTCAGTCATTTTCTGGAGATGTATGAGCTGCTGGATGAGCATTATGTAAAGTATACCCAGTCAGGTGAGGATGGAGATTTCCTGATAAAGCTGTTCTGCGTCAATCCCGCGGAAAACCTGAAAAACTGTATGCTGAAAGGGCGCAGTACCATTCTGTTCTCCGCTACCTTTCTGCCGGTCCAGTATTACAAGAAACTGTTGGGCGGGGAGAAGGAGGATTATGAAGTCTATGCGAAATCCGTATTTAACCCTGAGAAGCGCGCACTGTTCCTCGCCAGTGATGTGACCAGCAAATATACCAGACGCTCTGACACGGAATATTATAATATCGCGCGTTATATTGATGAGATCGTGAGGAACAGGCATGGAAACTACATGGTCTTTTGTCCCTCCTATGCCTTTCTGCATACCATTTATGATATTTACATGCAGTATTTCGACGATGGCGGAAAGGTATGCATCCTCCAGGGAGAGTACATGAGCGAGAGTGACAGGGAGGAATTTCTTTCCCGCTTTCGGGGGAATGCGAATTGCGACCTGCAGGCCCACATCGGGATGGAGATCGAGGAGGAAGAGGATATCATCCTTATCGGTTTCTGCGTGCTGGGCGGGATCTTCAGCGAGGGGATCGACCTGAAGAAGGACAGTCTGATCGGCGCCATCATTGTGGGTACGGGACTTCCCCAGGTCTGCAGTGAGCGGGAAATACTGAAAGGGTACTTTGATATGGAGGGAGAGAATGGTTTTGACTATTCCTACCGTTATCCCGGCATGAATAAGGTACTGCAGGCGGCAGGGCGGGTGATCCGCACAGTGGAGGACGTGGGCATCATTGCCCTGCTGGACGAGCGGTTTTTACAGATGTCCTATCGCAGGCTCTTCCCCAGGGAGTGGGAGCATTTCGAGACAGTGACGGTGGATACAGTGGCAAAGCGGGTGGAGCGGTTCTGGGATTCGTGGCTGTAAATGTTCCTTAAGGCATTCCAAAGAAGCGTGCAATGCTCCCCCTGCCGGACTGTAAAGAAAAAGCATTGATTTCCACGAGTTTGACGGGCTTCCAGACATGAGAAACAAGAAAACTATGGAACTGACACGTGGATTGTGGTAAAATGACAGAGGTGTAAATGTGGATAACTCTGTGGATTTGGTGGATTTTTTCTTAAAAAATTGTAAAAAAATGACACAGATATCCATTTTATCCACAAAGGGGTCTTGCAGTTATGCTCTTATGGTACTGACCCGGTCAATGAGAGAACTGCCCCCTGACAATAAAAATGAAACGTGAGAGGAGAACTGTTATGTGGGCATACGAAAGTGTTTTTTATCAGATCTATCCCCTGGGATTCTGCGGAGCGCCTTTTGAGAACGACGGTGTATTGGAGCACCGGATCTTGAAGGTGCTGGACTGGATCCCTCACATGAAGAAACTGGGAATGGATGCGATCTACTTTTCCCCTGTTTTTGAGTCAGATACTCATGGTTACAACACAAGGGATTATCGCATGATCGATACCAGGCTCGGCACAAATGAGGATTTCAGGGAAGTATGTGCAAAACTTCATGAAAATGGTATCAAGGTTGTGCTGGACGGTGTGTTCAATCATGTGGGAAGAGGCTTCGGACCTTTTCAGGATGTGGTGAAGAACCGGGAAGGCTCCCAGTATACCGGCTGGTTTTACCGCATTGATTTCGGAGGAAACTCCAATTATAATGACGGTCTCTGGTACGAGGGCTGGGAAGGCAACTATGATCTGGTGAAGTTGAATCTGCGCAATGAGGCGGTCATCAACTATCTGTTGGAAAGTGTGAAATTCTGGGTGGATGAATTCGGTATTGACGGTCTGCGGCTGGATGTGGCATACAGTCTGGATGAGGATTTTGTGCGCAGGCTGAGAGGCTTTATCCAGGGCCTGAAGGAAGATTTTGTGCTGATAGGAGAGATGCTGCATGGCGACTATAACCGCATAATGAATGACAGCATGCTTCATTCCGTTACCAACTACGAGTGCTATAAGGGATTGTACAGCAGTTTTAACAGTATGAATATGTTTGAGATCGTGCATTCGCTGATGAGGCAGTTCGGACCGGAGAACTGGACGCTCTATAAAGGAAAGCACCTGTTATCCTTCGTGGATAACCATGATGTGACCAGGGTGGCGAGCATTCTTACCAATGAGAAGCATCTGCCCCTGATCTATGCGCTCCAGTTCGGCATGCCGGGTATTCCCTGTGTCTACTATGGAAGCGAATGGGGAGCAAAGGGTGAAAAGTCCCAGGGTGATCCCGCGCTCCGTCCCTGCTTTGAAGAGCCTGTGTGGAATGATCTGGGCGAATGGATCTCCAGGCTGGCGGAGGCGAAGAAGCATTCGGAAGCGCTGAATTACGGTGCGTTCCGTTCGGTTCTTCTTACCAATAAGCAGTGTATCATCGAGAGAAAGAGCGATAACGAGAGAGTGCTGGTGGCGATCAATGCGGACGGAGAGGATTTTGACGCTCATTTCGATGCGGGCTGCGGCACGGCGGTAGACCTGATCAGCGGCGCTGCTCACGACTTCGGCGGCGGCAGCAGGCTCCCGGCTTACAGCGCATATTTCTGGAAGATGGAGCGGTAGGTCTATGCAGGCATAGCCGGCACAGGCGGAATTTCTCTGCATATCTGATACACAGGTACAGAGCCATACTTCACAGCAATGTGAAGTATGGCTCTTCTTATCACCTTTAGGATTTCTTTAGAAAATATTTGGCAAATATATATTGACACATAATATTATATGGCATATAGTATTAGCATCAGCTGAGATATTATATGCCATATATTATTATACGGCTATAATAATGTATCAAACAGTTTCCGCACGAAGCATCATACATCACTTTTGGGATCGCGGGTGTGGAAGTGCAGAGACGGAACAGATTGCCGTTTACGGCAATGGGATCGGAAAACAGCATTCATTCACATGATGTCAGAGAATTTATGGATGTATGGCCTCTGCGGCTGTAAATGGCTCCGGCGAAGACGGTATCATGGAGCGGATGCGGAGCAAACTGCCGTATACGGCAGTTGAAAAGGAGAGATAACATGGTATTTAACACAGGTTCGGCTCTTCTGGATGCCATTGTGCTGGCAGTTGTCTCTAAAGAACCGGAGGGGACTTACGGGTATAAGATCACACAGGATGTGCGGCAGATCATTGAATTGTCCGAGTCCACGCTATATCCGGTGCTTAGAAGGCTGCAAAAGGACGAATGTCTGGAGGTATACGATATGGAGTGTGCCGGCAGAAACAGGCGTTATTATAAAGTTACTAGCAGAGGCTGGGCACAGCTCAGGCTCTACGAGAGCGAATGGCGCAGGTATTCAGATAAGATCACAGGTCTGTTCGAAGGCAGAACAGATGTCATTTCAAATGAGGGAAAGGATAACCCGGAAGGGAGTGGGAACAAACTATGAACAGAATCGATTTTATGAAACAGTTGGAAAGTCTGCTTCAAAATATTTCTCCCGCGGAGCGCGAGGAGGCGTTGCAATATTATACGGAATATTTTAATGACGCGGGAGCGGAAAATGAGCAGGCAGTCATTGAGGCCCTGGGAAATCCGGCGAAGGTGGCGGAAAATATCAAGAGAGACATCAATGGAGCAGGTGATGCGGGATACCAGAGGCCTCAGAACAGGGCGGTGATCCAGTATCAGCAGACTGCCACCAGCGCGCAGCAGGAGCCGCCGAAAAAGGAAAGCATGCCCACATGGGCGCTGGTCCTGATCATCATCGGAGCAATACTGCTCTCCCCGGCGGCGCTGGGAATCGCAGGAGGATTATTGGGGACTCTGGCAGGGGTCATTATCGGATGGTTTGCTTTGATCTTCGGTTTTGGCATTACGGCGGTGGTTTTGTTTGTGGTATTGCTGGTGCTGCTTGTCACGGGGATCATGTGTATGTGGGCGGATCCCCTGGTGGGAGTGGCCCTGCTGGGCGGCGGGCTTGTGTGCGGCGCGCTGAGTCTTCTGTTCTTGATGCTGACCGTGGCCATGGCCGGCATTGTCACGCCGGCGGTCTTCAAGGGGATATGCAGACTGTGCAACGGAAAGCGCTGAGATCGGGAAAGGGGCAGAAATGCCAAAGTCCCCGAAAACCGTTGACGGCATGACGGAAAGTGTGAAAGTAAACTTTCAAATATGGATCGGTATGTGCAGGAGGGTGTGTAAATACCCCTCTTTGAAGCACACAAGGAGGTATGGATATGAAAAAATTTATGAAAATATGTGCGAGCACAGCGCTTGTGCTGTTCGTGATCGGCTTTGTGCTTGCCACGGTGGCAAGCTCCATAAGAGGCAGAACCACCATAGAGAATGTGGTGGAAAGCGTTACGGGGGGACGTGTCCACATGAATCTGACCCCTTTCACAGGCCGGGGATGGGGAATCTATCTAAATGATACGGATATTCTGGGCTGGATGGATGATATGGAAATCCTGGAGGAACTTGATCAGATCGATGAGATCATAGAGGAAGACATCGGATTTAACAGCCATTACAATATTCTGAAAGGCAATGTGGAGAAATTCAGCCTGGGAAACAATATCCGTGATCTGGAACTTGAGGTGGGCGCCTGCAGTTTCACCACGGAACCGTCCCCGGACAACGATTTCTATCTGGAAGCGCGGTATGCGGGAAAGCTGCAGAGCTATGTGGAGGACGGCACGCTTTATATCCGGTCCACCGCGTCGGTTAAAAAGTGGGATGAATTGAACGGATGCCGGATCATTCTGTATGTTCCGGAGGGCACGTATTTTAACGATGCGGAGATTGAAGTGGGAGCAGGGCGGTTAGAGTTTGACAGCCTGTATGCCGGGGAGGTTTCGCTGTCGGTAGGAGCGGGCCAGATCTGTCTGGATGACCTGCAGACGGGAGAGCTGGAGGTTTCCGTGGGACTGGGTCAGGTGGAGATTCAGAGAGCGGTCATGGGTAAATTGGATGTGGAGATCGGAATGGGAGAATTTGTGGCAGCGGGAACCCTGAACGGAAACGCGAACGTGGAGTGTTCCATGGGAAATGTATCCCTGACACTGGAAGGGAGCATGCGGGATTTCAATTATGAACTCTCCAAGGCAATGGGAAATGTAACCCTTGGCAGCTCCGCCAGCGGCGGTTTTTCCAGTGGTAAATATGTGGACAACGGCGCGGATAAGACCATAGATGTGGACTGTGCCGTGGGAAATGTGTCGGTTCGGTTCACAAGATGAGTACAAAAATGCAGGTCTGCGGACCTGCATTTTTGCGCGGAGGCGGAGCGTTCGAAAAATTTCCAAAAATATTGTGGAAAGATTAAAGTTATGGATAGGCAAGAGTATGGATTTTGTGATACAATATATGAAAAGGGCAGAGATATCTCTGTTCACCTGATAAGCAAAACAGACCCGGGAAACAGATGGTTTTTCGGGTCACTGTCTGAAATGGACAGGGTCAGGCGGACAAAGAAGTATGTGCCGAGCCTGCTCGGGCAGAGTTGTCTCTGACTGCATCATGATGAAACAAGTCTGACAGACCAGAGAGTTTCGGTATTTTGCCCATAAAAGAGTACAGGGAAGGGGTAGCGGGATGAATCAGGTAGTATGGAAAGACAGTTATAAGATAGGTGTGGATTTTATTGATAAAGAGCATAAGGAGCTTTTTTCAAGGATGAATAAGCTGCTCAAACTCAGTGAAAATGAAGACAAAACCGAGTGGGTATGCCGGGAGGGTGTAAAGTATATCAAACACCATACCAGAGAGCATTTCGAGCACGAAGAGGCTTATATGCGCTCTATCCAATATGAGCAGTATGACATACATAAGCGCCTTCATGACAGCTTTCGGCTTATAACGCTGCCGGCGCTGGAAGAAGAACTGGAGCAGAACAGTTATTCCGTGGAATCCGTCCGGCATTTTCTCGGCGTCTGTATCGGATGGATGATCTCCCATACACAGATGGAGGATCAGGCCATTGTGGGAAAGGTGAGAAATAAATGGAAAGACCTTCCGCATGAGGAAGAAAAGAATGCTCTGGAAACAACGATCCTGCAGCTCGCCCAGGAGATGTTTCATGTAAAGGCAAAGATGGTCAGTGAGCATTATGCCGGCGAAGATTTCGGGAAAATGATCTGCTGTCGTTTCCTGTATTGCGGGAGCAATAAGGAGAAGTGGGAGGTAACGATGATCTACGAAGAGCGCCTCCTGCTTAAGATCATAAGCGAGATACTGAATACGGACTACCCGAAAGTGGATGATATGGTACTC
>CAMWWF010000079.1 GCA_947177885.1 uncultured Lachnospiraceae bacterium | reverse complement strand
TGTTGCGGCTGTAGATCTTCCAGTCTTCGTCAAACAGGTTGATGCCGCTGTGCTCGGGATCCAGAATCTCCATATTTGCTTCCCACAGGGAAGATATGGTTCCCACGTCCTTCCAGTACCCGTCAAAGTGGTACGCATACATTCTGCGGTTGTCTTTCAGGAGGTTGGGAATGATGTTGTTGCCGAAATCATTCTCGGAGTTGGTATCCGCCTCGTCCTCCTCCAGATATTTCCTCAAAATGTCCCAATTGAAAATATAGATACCCATGGAAGCCAGATTGGACTTGGGATTCTTGGGCTTCTCCTGGAATTCCGTGATCTTGTCATCCTCGTCCGCTACCATCAGACCGAAACGGGAAGCCTCCTCCCAGGGAACCTCCATCACGGCCACGGAAAACTCCGCATTCTTCTCCTTGTGGAATTTCAGAAAATCGCTGTAATCCTGCTTGCAGATCTGGTCTCCAGACAGGATGATGACATACTCCGGATCATACCTTTCAATAAAGGAAATATTCTGATAGATCGCATTGG
Source organism: uncultured Lachnospiraceae bacterium (assembly GCA_947177885.1). Next base: position 9,699 of record CAMWWF010000079.1, on the reverse strand, counting down.
CAGTTCCCTTGTACCAGTCGGAACCGCTGGCCTTCTGGTAAGGCGGCAGAACATGTACTCCCCCATAAAGACGGTCCAGATCCCAAGGCTGTCCATTGCCAATATACTCATTCAGCACCAGAGGCTGGTACTGGGTCAGGATGCCCACCGTGTCAATCCCCGAATTGACACAGTTTGAAAGCGGAAAGTCGATGATACGATATTTTCCGCCAAACGGAACTGCCGGCTTCGCAAGCTTCTCAGTCAGTGCGTACAGACGGGAACCCTGTCCGCCGGCCAGAAGCATTGCTATCATTTCTTTTGCCATAGTATACCCTCCTAAAAAATATTGTTACTATGGATTATACCATAAAATACCATTATGTGTATAGGAAATCCTTTCAAAAAAACTGACACATTTTTATAAACCTTCCGACTTTCTGAAAAAGCCTGCGGCAGGCAGCCCGATCACACACACCATGGTGCCTGAAGGAATGATTTGTCAGACACGCTCTAAAATCTCTTGATCTTCTTCGTGGTATTCTTCTCGAATTCCACATCACGCACTTTCAGCTTAAATATGCGCTTATAGAGCGGCGCCGCAGAGTTATACCCGTCAATGATCTTCTGAAGCCGTGAGGGGATATCCTTTATCTTTTTCTTTGCCGCATACTCAAGATCAGGGAATATTTCCGCCTCGATGACGCCCTCGCTGTCCCGCACCACTACCTCCTGGATCAGCCGCTCCTCTCCAAGCTTATTCTCGATCTCCTCCGGGGATACATTCTCACCGTTGGGTGTGATGATCAGATTTTTCTTCCGCCCGGTGAGGAACAGGAAGCCCTCCTCATCCACATATCCCAGATCGCCCGTCTTCAGCCAGCCGTCCTCAAGGGTCTGCGCCGTCTCATCGGGCATCTTATAATATCCCTGCATGACGCTGGAACCCTTCACCCAGATCTCTTCCTCCACGGTCCTGGCCTCACAGTTGGGCATGCATTTACCCACCGAACCGGTCTTCATGGCGTCATTGCTGTTGGTACTGATGACAGGGGCGCACTCGGTCATACCGTACCCCTGCAAAATGGTAATGCCATACTTCCGGAACAGGTCAATGTATTTGGGATTTAAGTATGCGCCGCCGCTGCAGATGGTGTGGAACTGCTTTCCAAACACCTTCGCCTTGATGATGGGTGCAGGGATCAGCGCTGCCTCCTCCAGCTTTTTCGCCAGAGTTTCCACCATAAGGGGCACCATCAGGATCATATTGGGCTCAAAGAGCTTGATATTCTGGGCCACTCTCAGAAGGGAATCATTGATGCAGATGATCGCTCCTATGGAAGTACCCTTTAAAATGTCCATGCTCAGGCAGTACGCATGATGGATGGGAAGTACACTCATGACCACCATCCCCGGCTCATATCCCATATCCAGGGCGGTAGCGTTCTCCGCAAGATTTCTGTGAGTCAGCATGACTCCCTTGCTCTTTCCGGTGGTTCCTGAGGTGAACATAATGGTGGCCAGATCCTCCGGTTTCGGGTCACAGCCTGTATCCGGTTCCGTCCTGTGGATCAGCTCCCACATGGAAAGCGCATTGGGAACCGGGGATTCCGCCTGCTCCGGGGCCGACTGCGCAGCAGCAGATTTCGTGTCGGCAGGCTGCATGGCAATGAGATTCTTTAATCCCGCGCACTGTTCCACCGCTCTCCGCGCCACCTCCGTCTTGGTCTCGTCATACACAAGGGTGGTCACATCAGCTCTGTCTATGAGCTCGCACAGATCCTCCCCCGGAAGATTGGCATCCAGCGGAACCGCCACGCTGCCGCTGCTGACAGTGCCATAATATGATACGATCCATGAATAGGAAGTGGCTCCTATAATGGCGATATGCTTTCCTTTCTCCCCAAGACCCGCCAGCACTGACGCAAACCGCTCGCTGTCCTTTCTGAGTTGCGTGTAGGTCTTTGCCTCTTCCTTCGTCTCCCTTTTACCGCCTTCACCGGCTCTCTTTACTTTATATCTGACCGCATCCTGCGGACCGTAGGCTTTCTCCGCCTCTGCCAGCAGTTCATATATGGTACTCCTTAATTCATTCATGTTTACCCCCCTGTGCGCTTCAAAGAAGGGTGTTTACACACCCTCTTGCACATACCGTTCAATAACCGTTCAAACTTACATCCCTATGTCCGCCTCTGACGGGCACTGATCTCAATATGCATGACAATAGAATCCGACACCTTCTGCGGAAAGACGCCGCCCTTGCACGTCTCTGCTTTCCGCTGCACGGCAGACACAAAGCTTAGCGTGACAGGCGTTTTCGCCACTTTTCCCATCCTTCGCCGGCAACCTCTGTCCGGGATCAGGACAGGCTTGAAAGATAGTCCGCCGCCTCCTGCACGGTGCGGATATTGGCTGCCTTCTCCTGGTCGATCTCCACATCCAGCGTCTCCTCGACCTCCCCCAGCATGCTCATGAAGTCAAATGAAGTAAATCCCAGATCCTCCATAAAACGGGACTCCGGTTTAATATCTTCTTTCCTGACTTCCACATAATTTACGATAATGTCTGTTAATTGGTCAAACATTGTGACTCCTCCTGCCCGCTTTATCGGGTCTTTAATAGTCCTGAATTTCCATCTGCCAAGAGCTTTAGCCCTCTGGTGACCTCACTCAACATTTACTTTGGTTAATTGACACCGCATCGCCTCGTTCAGCCGTCTTGCAGGCTGAAAATTCATTCTGCGCCATTTGACTGAAAATGAATGGTACAGCACTCTAGGGTGGATCATACCAGCTTAATGATATCCCCGATCTTCAGATTCGGACGCTCCGTTCCCTTGAACATGATCTTACAGATATAATAGTAGAAATATTCCAGCTGTTCTCTGCTGTACGCTTTCGTCTGATGCTCGAAACTGAAATCCAGTCCGTTGTCTTCCGACCTGTGCATCACCGTGAGATACATTCCATCCGAGTAGTAACCGTTGCCGTACCTCTTTGTCTTATACCTGATATCTCCCAAATCCGTCAGTCCCTTTTCCCGGAGAGTCGCCGGCTGGTAAGTGAGGGATACCGTCTCATATCCCAGCCCCCGGGGAGTCTGATAATACTGCCCTCTGTAGGAAAGATATTCCGCCGGGTTAAAGTTCACATACCGGAAAACCTCATTCTGCTTATCCCTGATCTCATGGATTCCCTCCAGAAAAGTTTTCTCTTCGGATATCACCGTCCGGAACGGAAAACAGTGGATGCGCGTGCCCCCTGACTTCTTCTCCAGAAGTGTCGCCCTGCGTGCATAGGCAACCTGCATCGACACATCATCACACCGGTTGATCTTCTGCAGATAGGTGCGTATTCCCATGATCAGCAAGCATTGAAGGGAAATGTCCTGTTCCTCACAGAATCTCATAAGACGTCTCGTCGGTTCCGCTTCCAGATGAAAGATATCGATGTCTGCCGCAAAGCTGTCAGACCCCGTAGGCGCCGCCCGGAGATTAGGGTTGCCCGCAGCCGCTCTTGCCTCCTCCAGCTTCCCGGGACCCTCTATGCCGTTATATACAGGCTCCGACTCCTGGATCTGACTGTAAAAATACTCCCGATCCCTGATCTGCGCCCTGCTGCCGGCCTCATAGGCCAGATCCTTTTCCACCTGCTCGATATAGGAACGCATATCGGAGGGGTACGGTACACCCTCAAAATTCGCGCTGCAGTACAGCTCTATGACATCCCTCATAAAGCAGATCAGAGACTGGGCATCCATGAATCTGTGATCTCCCGCCACAAACATGCCCTCATAGCCATCCGGTGTCTTGATGATGACAACCCTGTTCATGGGCGCATCCTCCTTGTCGAAGGGAATACGTGTCCAGGCTGTCATCTCGGCTTCCGCCTCCTCCATGGTCTTTCCCGAGAAATCAACAAATTCGATCTCCCTCTCTTCCCGATCGGCAATGTACTGATACCACTGATCTTCCTTTTTATCATACGCAAGCCGCGCCCGCATGGATTCGCAGCGCTCATAGGCCTTGTATATGGCCTTTCTCAGTTCATCGATATTCAGCTCAAACTCTATGGTAAGGCTGGTGCCCACATTCAGTATTTCCTTTCCCGGACTGTACTGCGCATAATAATTATGAAATTTCTGCGCTACCGTCAAAGGATATGTCTTGTAACCTTTTCTTGTTTTCATACACTGTTCTCCTATTCCTGCCCCGTTCCTCCACTATTGTAACCTGTATCAGAAAAGAACTTTTCCTCCACAAAGATCACAGCTGAAAATTCTCCCGGATACTTTTAATCAGGGTTGTTCTTATTCCGTCACCGGTTCATGGCATCTTCCGCAAATTCCGTCAGCACCTTCTCATAGGTATCCATATCTTTATAATAGCTCTCCGCATGGGCCGCGCCTTCCACGATCAGCTTACGCTTGGGCGACCGGCAGCTGTCATAGATCTCATGACACATACTGCAGGGCACAAAGGTATCCGCCGAGCCGTGGATGAAAAGGATCGGCACCTTGGCCTTCTGCACCTCACGCCGGGCATTGCACTCATCCATACCGTAGCCCGCAAGCTTTCTGTTGATCAGGTCAGCTCCCTGGATGGCCGGAAAAGCCGGCAGATGATACATATTGTTGAGCACATGGGTGAAAACCTCCTTCGGGGAAGTAAAGCCGCAGTCAGACACAATTCCTTTTACATTATCGGGAAGCTCCAGGCCGCTTGTCATCAACACCGTGGCCCCTCCCATGGAAGTGCCGTGGAGCAGGATCTTTACGTTCTCACCGCATTCATGTATGGCCCAGCGGATCCAGTCGAGAGCGTCCTGTCTGTCCAGGCATCCGAATCCGATATATTCCCCCTCACTCTCACCGTGCGCCCTTGCGTCCGGCAGCAGCATGGCGTAACCGTGTTTGAGGAAATAGTCCGCTATGGCCACATGGTTGCTGAGCCCTTCCCCGGTGTAGCCGTGAAAGCAGATGACGATCTTCTCCGCCGCGCCCGCACTTCCGGTATATTCCGTGCTGTTTTCACCGTTCATGCCGCTCCCGTGATCCAAACTGCCTTCATGATCCGCACTGCTCGCACCGCCCGTATCGTTTCCGCTTTCTTTATCGCCCGCATGGACCGCCGGGAAATAGGTGGCATGAAGCTTCAATCCGTCGAAGGACGTAATGTATACATCCCTGTGAGTCTGCGCCATCACATACTTCTTCCGTTCCTCCATCAGCGGAAAATACTTTTCCCAGTCCGTGCCGGACATTTTCGTAGTCCGCTCCGTTTTAGCATTCCCGCGTTTCATAGTGCGATTATAGAAATATACGGTCTCTCCCACTCCCGCCACAGCCAGAAGCCCGGCCGCGGCAACAATATTCTTCAATACTCCCATTGCCGTTTCCCCTTATCTCAGTTTATAACAGCTTTCCGCCTTATTATTTATTCTTCTTCCCGCTCTTTTTGGCTGCGGTCTGAACAATGGTATTTACCACCTTGTCAGCCGCCTTCTGCACGATTCCCTTCTCCTGCATGGCTGCACTCTTCATCTCAATGATCTCCTTGAACCTCAGCGCCTTCTCCAGATCTCCTTCCACGCGGAGTTTCTGTTCCGTGAACGCCGCGATCGGATCCAGACGGCCGTCCGCGATATCAAAGAGCACCTCCGGGGCGCAGATAAAGATTGCATCCCTGTCATAATACTCATAGGGCTCCACAAAAAGCTGACCATCCTTTACCTCCACATAGAAGGCGCCGCCCGCTTCCTCGTCCTCAATATTGAACTGAAAAGCCAGATGATCATGGATATCACTCACATCCGCTCCCATAAATTTCCCCTTGAATTCGTAAAAAAATTCTGCGTAAGTCACTGTCTCCTCCTGTTCTGCCGCTGAAACGGCCCCAGTCCCGTCCGGACTGAATTTCCTTATAAATGAGTTTGGGAACTGCTTCCGGCAGTTCTGTTTCGACACAATACTCCTTGATTTGCCGCACTTCGACCACCGGTCGAAGCATCTTGTAGATTACTATATCATATATTTCGACCATTGGTCAAATTGTTTTTGGATAAAAATACGGATGCCGCATCACTTATTTTTGAGCACTTTTCATAATTGTTCATGAATCGCTTTTGTGTTATCCTTTTTTTGTATAGCTTTTTACACTACCTGATCGCATACACATTTTGCGTAGTCCGGCAGTTCTTTATGTGCCCCGCATGATTGCGTCAGGCTGCCTGCACAGGCTGTCTGCAGACGGAGACTTATGCAGGGGCTCGGGCAATTCCCCGCATAACAGTCCCGGAACTGTCCGCAGGAATCCGCGAAAGGGCTTCCGATGCCTTGTGCGTGAAGGTACGCGGAATCTTGGCATAATATGGGCATAAAAGGACATTGCGTCAGCTTCTGACTCCATATGCACGGGATTGCGCGGAATCTTGGTATAAAATAATTAACATCAAACACTTAAACTCAGGATTGGGGATCGATATGCCGGACATGAAAAAGTATGACAGAATTTTAGAAGCACTCCAGGCGCTTCTGGAACATAATACCATTCAGAATATTTCCGTGAGTGATATTGCCCGTAAGGCGGAAATCGGAAAGGGAAGCATTTACTACTATTTTCCCTCAAAGGAAGCCATTCTCGACGCACTGATAGAAAGGAACTATGAGAAACCGCTTACCACGGCCAAGAATCTTGCCGCCAGAACGGAGATTTCCCCTTTTACGCGTATGGCCATGATCCTGCAGGCCTGCCGCAGCTCCTCAGCGGCCTTCCTGCGTCACAACAGCGCTGATACCGCTTCCGGCACAAGCGCCCAGGATGTCGCATTCCTGCAGCAGAAGTATATGAACCATTTGATCTCAGAACTGAAACCCGCCCTGACGGAGATCATAAAGCAGGGCATCGATTCCGGTGAGATCCATTTCGAATACCCCGCCGCTCTGGCTGAGATCGTGCTGATCGTACTGGCGGTCAAGCTGAACAATACCTTTCTGTCCGCCACCGCGGAGGATTCCGAGGATACGATCCGGGGACTTGTGGCTTTGCTGGAAAAGGGTACGGGCATACCCCGGGGGGCGGTGAATTATCTGACCATGCCCACTGAATTTTTATAATGTGGTGACTGACATTACATCCGGTGGAACCGCACGCTTTTCAATATTTTCCGTTTCATTTTTCAGGTAACTCACCAGAGGTTCGACATATGCTTTGACAGAAGGCTGAACTGTATTTTTTCAGGATACATTGCCCGAAATATCCTCCCACCTCACGACTCTGCTGCAGCGTGCAACCGATGTCCCTCTGTGAGTGACCATAATAAATGTCTTTTCCCGGGCTTTCTCCTGAAGCAGCAGGTTCAGGATCTCACTCTCATTCTGATAGTCCAGCGCGGAAGTGGCTTCGTCAAAGACGATCAGCTCCGTGTCCTGCAGGAAGAGTCTGGCGATCAGAAGGCGCTGCTTCTGCCCGCCTGACAGCTTGATCCCGTTCTCTCCAATCACCGTCTCAAAACCCTGTTCAAGCCCCTCTATAAATTCCATGATATTGGCTCTGACACAGGCGGCTCTCATCTCCTCCTCCCCGGCGTCCGCCCTGCCGAACAGCAGGTTTTCCCGGATCGTGAGGTTGAACAGGCCAGATTCCTGCATCAGAAAACCCGCCCTTGCATAGATGTCCTGCCTGCGGATCCGGTCCATGGGCAGACCATTCCACAGGATCTCTCCCTCCCCGGGCAGGATGCAGCCCGCCATCATTTTGATCAGCGTGCTCTTCCCGCAGCCGCTCTCGCCTTTGATCGCAACCGTCTCGCCCTGCTCTATCTTCATATTACAGTGCTGCAGAATATTTCCCTGCCCCTCCCCGTAGGAAAATCCGATATCGCGGAATTCCACGCTCTCAAAATGCTCCAGCCGGTAAGGCCTGTCCGGTGTCCGCAGCGCCATGATCTCCTTAAGCCGCTTTATGGATGCCTCCTGTTCGCCCCGCTGCATGAAATTATCCGACAGCTCCAGCAGCCGGTTCACGAAATCCGCATAATATTCCATAAACGCCAACAGCGCGGGCACGGCAGCCATCCCTTTTATGACCAGGATGCCTCCCAGCAGATAAAGGCCCATCTTGGTCAGGAACACATCCTTAAACGCCAGAAAAGTCCTGTTCAGGAACCAGAAAATGTGGGATCTCAGAAACGCATCTCCCAGCTCCTTCCACAGTCCCTCAAACTGCCTCTGCTGCCTTTCCTCCTGGCAGTTCGTCTTTACTTCTTTCCAGAAGAACATATTGTGGATCATGAAATCGTTATACTTTCCCAGGATCTCCCGGCGGCGCTCATGCTGCACATTGCTCCTGCCCTTGATGCTGCGCGTGATAGAAAAGGATACGGGAAGCAGCAGAAAGCTGACCGTTGCCAGGATCCAGTTCAGACAGATCAGGATTCCCGCCGTCACCGGAACGCTGATGGCCGCGATCCAAAGCTCCAGTCTCTTTTCCCAATACAATACCGCGTTTTCCGTATCCCGATGGAGCCGCTCTTTTAATTCCCCCGCCGTGTAATCGGACAGCACCTCCAGATCCAGCTCGCTGTACTTTTCCAGTACACGATTCTTTGCCTCCAGTGTCATCACAGGAAAGATCCGGTTATAGACCTGCCTGATAAGCACGGACACCAGCGCTTTCGCCCCGAACACCGCCGCATAAAGCGCCACGATGCCCCACAGCCATTCTATTCTGCGCCCCATGATCACCTCGTCCAGGAAGAGCAGATAGCAATAGGGCGGCAACAGGAGCAGACCCGATCTCAAGAATTGCAGAACTATGTACAGGATCATCTTCCCCCGATAGGATTTGATCGAAATGCAGCTGTTCATTTTTATTTATTCCTTTCCTTTCCATTTCTTTTTTCTATTTGATTCTTTATCCATTTCATTCTTTGCGGCTTACCGCGTTTCTTTTTCTACAGGCACCCACCGCTCTGATCCGGAACGGTTTGGGAAAGAACAAATTCCACGTTATTTGGCAATTATGGCTTTTTACACCTGTACGGCAAATATGAAGTTCTTGATCCCGCAATTGCTCTGAGCGCACTGATCTTCCAAATGTTGCAGAAAGTTGAAAATGTCAAAGACCTGATTTATGCTGTAATGGCGTTTCTTCCGGGCAGGAATTGCGGCTGCCGGACGCCGCCTGCCGGTACTCCTCATAGAGAGTTCTGTACAGCTCGTTCTCCTGCAGCAGACGGTCATGCTCTCCTACAGCCGCGACGCTTCCCTGCTCCATGACCACCGCCTTATCCGCCGCCAATACTGTGGAAAAGCGGTGTGCCACGGAAAGGATCGTGGTGTCAGGAAGCCTGTCATAGATAAATGCATTGACTACCCTCTCCGTGGATTCGTCCAAAGCGGAGGTGGCCTCATCCAGAAGCAGGATCCTGGGTTTCCTGTAGATGCATCTGGCAATGGCGACTCTCTGCTTCTGTCCTCCGGACATTTCCCTGCTGCCGCTGCCGATCACCGTATCCAGTCCTTCCGGCCATTGCTCCACCAGTTCCTTTAATTTCAGTCCCTCCAGGATTTCCCAGATGCGTCCGTCCTGTCCCCGGTCCTCCGACAGGCTGATATTCTCCCGCAGGCTTCCGTGAAACAGGCCGTTCTCCTGCTGCACCACTGCGATCTGCTGCCGCAGGCTTGATAAAGTGTAATCCGTGATTCGCACGCCATCCACAG
>CAMWWF010000078.1 GCA_947177885.1 uncultured Lachnospiraceae bacterium | reverse complement strand
GAGCTGGTGGAACGTCTGGTCCGTTGGGGAATTCATCCGGAGGATCTGATCACTCATGAGTTTCCCATGGAAAAAGCTGCGGAGGCTTACCGACTGATGGCGGAGGGGAACTGCGGCAAGGTGGCGGTGACTTTCCCGGACTGACAATACAGCGTATGCGCGAAGAGACAGTTTGGAAAGAGCTTCTGACGTTCATGCCGGAAGACATTCCGCGAAGAGACGGACAGATCTGACGGAAAGGAGAGAAAATGGCAGAGAAACATTTTATGGAAAAGGAAACGGAGCAGGATCAAAGCATACAGGATTCCATATGTGTGGGGAATCTGCAGCAGGATAAGCTTCCCGGGGACAGGATTCCCAAGAGGACACTCTACAGCGGGGAACAGATTCCCTGTGTGGGACTGGGTACCTTTGGCTCGGACAAATACGGCGCCGATGCGGTCTCTGACGCAGTGTACGGAGCCATTAAATACGGCTACCGTTTCATTGACTGCGCGGCGGTATATCAGAATGAGGAGAAGATAGGCCGGGTGCTGGAACGCCTCTTCGCGGAAAAGGAGGTAGAGAGGAAAGATCTGTTCATCACATCCAAGGTGTGGAATGATATGCACGGGGAAGGGAAGGTAATGGAGTCTTGTAAGAAGAGTCTGGCGGATCTGAAGCTTTCCTGCATAGATCTCTATTTTGTCCATTGGCCGTTTCCCAATTACCATGCCCCGGGCTGTGACGGAGATTCCAGAAATCCGGATTCCAGGCCCTTTAACCTGGATGAGTTTATGGCTACCTGGCGGCAGTGTGAGGAACTGGTGGATAAGGGACTGGTGCGCTACATCGGCATGAGTAATATGACGGTGCCGAAGCTGAAGGCTGTGCTGCCTCTGTGCAGGATCCGTCCCGCCGCTCTGGAGATGGAACTGCATCCGTCCTTTCAACAGCCGGAACTGTATGCCTATGCCGTAGAGCAGAATATCCTGCCCATCGGCTATTGTCCTATCGGATCTCCCTCCAGACCGGAGCGTGACAGGACGGCGGAGGATGTGGCTGACACAGAGCTTCCCGCGGTGCTTGCGGCGGCGGAGAGGCATGGGGTTCACCCGGCGACGGTCTGCCTCAAGTGGGCGGTGCAGAGAGGGCAGGTTCCCATACCGTTTTCGGTGAAAGAAGAACAGTACAGATCCAACTTAAAATGTGTGACGGAAGATCCCCTCACAGAGGAAGAAATGGAAGCCATCCGTCTGGAGGACAGAAATTGCAGGCTTATTAAAGGCCAGGTGTTTTTGTGGGAAGGCGCCGGAGGGTGGGAAGACCTCTGGGACCCGGACGGAGAAATTGTGAAATGATAAAGGATTACCCTGCGGTCATGGCGGTGATCTGAGGATACGCATGCGGAGCATACGGCGGGTCCGACGGAAGTGATGCGGGATGATCCCGCGGAAACATTTATCCGGGAGCCGTACACGGGGAATTCATCCGGTGTATATCCTGAAAAAGTCCCGGTGCGTTATCCCTGCAATAGCGGCAGAAGTCTTCAAACTTCCTGTCACCATCCGCGAAGAGCATCCGTCCCTGTGTCTCGTCAAGATGCGTCAGATACAGCGACACGGAAAAGGGGTGGTGAGGCAGTGCCTGTTTCAGATGCTCCAGATCTTTGCGGATATAGCGGAAGAAATCTTCTCCGATGGGATGCTTTCCATAGCGCAGATGCTCCTGCCAGGGATTGAACACGTTGGTGCGGTCTGTCATCTTGGGACAGACCGTCTCTTTGGAGCATTCGTGCGCCAGCCTGCCCGCACCGTGCCTGGTGACATAGGTGCGGGTGACGTAGATAACTTCGAGAGTATATACGGGTGCGGACAGCCCGGGTTTGTCGGAATTGTCATCCGGTTCGAAACTGCCGGATCCCTCCGGCTCTGCCAGCAGCTCCGCCACATTTTTCAGGCCGGTATGGGATGCGGTCAGGTGGGGAGCATATTCTTCGTTATCCCAGTCCAGCATCAGTCCCTGTCCATTCTCAAATATCAGAACATCAAACTGACTTGCCATAGGAGGCCAGTCTGCCAGAGTCACATATCTGCTGTAATTTTCACACATGATCCCGGCGGCATTGTACAATAGGTTATCATCGGTGATCCGTTCCACCCATTGACAGATATCCGGATCCCGGAAAGCGTCCGGATACTCTTTCTTTAATTCCGCCAGACGGGGGAGCGTGTATTTGTCCCGGATATGGCAGAGCTTTTCCCTGATCCTGATTTCCGCCTCATCTTTCGTCATATTTGCAAGATCACGGAGAAAGAGGGCAAAAGGCGCGTTTTCCGTGCGCAGTACTGTCTCAAATATGCCCATGCCGCAGGAGCCGTGTCTGTCTCTGCCCCGGAGCTGTTCTGTCAGGCTGTTGAGGAGCACATCATAGACGGTGACGCAGGCGCAGTCAGGGTGGGCATATACGGTTCGAATGCTCATACCGGCCTGTTTCATGTCGGCCATTTCCTCGCCCAGCTTTAACAGATCGGGCAGAAAGGTGCGACACCAATAGGTGGGACAGCCCTGATGGCTGCCGCTGCCGAGCTGGTGGAAGACAAAGCGGAAATCCCTGTCCTCCACGGTATGTCCCGCCTGTGCCCCGCCGTTGTGACGGATGACAAGCACCCTTTTCTCACGGTTTTCCCGGCAGAGGCGGTCTACCGTCTGCCCCTTTCCCTCGTCTCCGAAATTTTTACCGATGACCGCCTTTACCGCTACCATACCAGAAGAGAGTCGGAAGGTATTTCCAGAGATCTGAGGATGGGATTTATCACATCTACCGCTTTTCCGTTCCATTGTGCCAGTATCTGATCACGGTGGACCCCTCTGGTATGCTGCATGAGACTTACGAAGATCTCCGGCAGCACATCCAGATCCTCAGGGTCCAGCTCTACGGCTCTGTTTCCGATCAGATTGCGCCAGTCCTCGCCGCTGTTCTGGTATTGATATCCTCCCGCTTTCATGACGATATGGAAGATATCATACTTTTCGGAGGCCTCATCGAACAGTTCTTTTGCAGTATATTGTGTGTTTGTGTCCGTATCACCGAACACCCGGAGGATCTCTTCTCTGGTCAGGAGCTTATGGCAGCATTCGTCACCGATGGTAAAGAGAAATCCCTTTTCATGCCGTTTCTCATAACAGTCAATCTTTGTATGCCTTGCGGCAAAATACCAGGACAGCAGATAGGATTCCCCGCCGTTACCGCCGCCTCTGCCCTCAAAGTAAACGTCCAGGAGCTGCTCCGCAATGCGGATGTCCGCCTCGAACTGGGTGGTCTGCAGGGGAGCTTCGTCGCTTTTGGAATCGCCGATGGCCTGAAACATGATGTGGGGATTTGTCACCGGATTCTTGTCATAAATCTCCAGCATGGTGCGGTTCAGCGCTCCCTTGGCAATATGTTCCGACAGATACCCCATGGATCCTGTCACGTCCAACCCCACGATGATGGCGGTGGAAGCGGGATTATCCGGGGAATCACAGGATTCCCTGTACTTTATGCCGCGGGGATTTAAGTGTGGCTTCATGGATGCGGATCGGTACAGATCCCGTACCGTTGACTGTGCATTGATCTTGCGGGCGGACCTCAGCCGGTCCCAGTCCTTACTTTGATAACTTCCGTGTCCCATAGATTACCTCCGTTCAACTGCTGTTTTCAATGTGTCTGATTTGTTCTCTTTTCGCAATATTGTATCATGTTTTTTTAAATATTCCCTGATATCCCGCGGCGTTACCGGGACTTCCGTATCCGGAAAAGGATATTCCAAATGTACCCTTTTGTCGCAGGATATGATATGTATTCTATGTGTATGAGATTTTATCCTCACATACCAGTAATAGATTGTCCCCTTATATTCTATTTTACGTTTCTTTTTACCGGATACCATATTTAATTTTCTCCGCTTCTGCTGTATATTTCCTCTTCTGTCATGGACAGGGGGATAAATCTGCGTTCCCCGTAGGATTCTGCCAGCACCCTGTCCCATTCAGCAAAGTCTGCTCCGGCATCCCGTTCCGGAGATTGGAGGAGAAAACGGCGGAAGGGTTCCGGAAGATCAGCGCCCATGTCTTCCCGCGTCAGACAGGAGTCCGTCTCTCCTCTCAGCGCTTCCCTGTCAGGATAGCCCAGAAGCCTGGCGGCCACCAGTCGGATGCTTTCAAGATCCGTTATGATGGTGCAGCGGTTTTTCCGCTCCCGGGAAGGCTGTCCCGGGAAGTGAAAGCCCTTTTTCAGATAGGGGATGACGCTCTCCGATGCGCCCATGACCTCCGAACCGGTGTATCCAGCGAACCACCAGCCGCCGTAAAGGTAGATCTGGTGGTTTGCTGGATCCACAAAGAGATTTTCCGCCGTGAACGCATTCAGCACCATATTGTTATAGTCCAGCAGGCAGCAGAGATTTTCCAGTCTGCTGACGATCCATGCCACATGACGGTCTATAAGTGTTCCCAGCATTTTCAGAGGATAGGTGCCTTTCTTTTTCTCAATGGCAAGGAAGATCCTGCCGTCCGCCAGCCCACATTCCGTCACTGTTTTTGGCACATAATCTGTCAGTTCCCGTTTCATTTCCGGGGAAGGATATACCAGCTTTTCTGTCATCTCCCTGTAGCGGGCGGCATAGTCGGCATGTTCCCGGTCAAACAGGAAGATGATATTGCGCCGTGCCACATACATGGTGCACAGATCCGTTCTGCGTTTGGTCAGGTATGTGATCTCCATGACGGCGCCGTCTTCCCGGACAAGTTCTTCCCTGCTGGCATCCACCCAGAAGCCTTCTTCCGGTGCCGGCTTTGGGCTTTGATTCAGCAGCGCCGCAAACTGATCCCGGAATTGTTCGAAGAGTTTCCTGTCATGATCAAATACGGTGGATCTGCTTCCGCAGTAAGGACAGACTGCAAGGTTTTGCTGCGGGTCATAGTCCAGGGTGCCGTTGCACATTTTACATTTCAGGATTGCCATGGCGCTGCCGTTTCCTTTCCGGTGTGATCAGATATGATCGTGATCCTGTTCAGGCCGGCCGGGCCTGAATGGAAGTCTGTAAAGTTTGTATCCGCGTTCTGTCAGATTTGCATATCCCCGCTTTGCGGCCGGGTGAAAACGTCCGTATCAGACGGACAGAATATTTTGGGGCTGGTTCGTTTTTCTATGTCAGATCAAGGCCCTGTACAAGCATATCACAGCATATTTTCGCTATCTTGTGCGGAGGCAGCGGGGCGGGGTGGTACAGCCATGTCTCCACAACGCCTATGCAGCCTGATACCGCGAAGGCTTCCGCGTAATCGTATTCGCAGCTGGTCTTTTTATGGGCCAGGACCTGATAGATGCGTTCTTTCATCAGATTCTTCAAATGGTTGACAAAGGCAAGGTCCCCGTGAGGCCCCATCATCACCCTTGCCATATCCCGGCGGCGCTCCAGGAGGGAGAAAATATCCGTCAGTATGGCCTCCGGTACGGATTTCTGTTTATCGGTGCAGGGAGAGCGGTTGAGAATTTCGTTAAATTCCACGAACATTTCATATTCCATGCTTCTCAGAATATCATAAATATCACTGTAGTGCAGATAAAAGGTTCCTCTGGTGATGTCGGCCAGATCGGTGAGCTCTTTGACGGTAATGTCCCTGATCTCCTTCTCAGCCATCAGCCGGATCAGGCTTTGCTGCAGCAGTGTACGCGTGCGGCGCACCCGTCGGTCCGTTTTCCTGTTCTGTATGGAATTATCCTGCATTATATGGGAAGATGAAGTTTCCAGTGTATCGTTTTTCATGACGGTATTGAGTTTCCTTCGTTCCGGATCAGTAACAGTCTATGCGTGAGGTCAATACTAATGAACCTTCCGGGCGGTTGGTATGTTCTTTTTCTAAAAATTTCATAAAAAATTGACACAGCATAAAAAAATGTCTAAAAATGCACATTTGCAAAGAAAGTGTGTATTGTCTTTTTATTGAGTTTCATTATAATAACTCTGGAAAAGAAAGTCAATAACCCGCAAATGGGGAGGGGAAAGATGGAAAAGGATAAACAGAACAACTCATTTATGATGAAGCTTTCAACATTGATCGTAGATAAGCGCAAGGGCTTTTATCTGATTTTCATTATGCTGATCATTTTCAGTGTATTCTCTATGAACAGAGTAAAAGTCAACAACGATCTGACCACTTATCTGCCGGACACCACGGAGACCAGACAGGGGCTGGATCTGATGGAGGAACAGTTCATCACCTATGGAACGGCACGTATTATGGTGTGCAATGTGACACTGGAGGAAGCAGAACGGCTGGCGCCCGTTATTGAAGAGATGGAAGGGGTCAGCATGCTGGAATTTGACGGGGAAAATTATCATGATATGGAGGCTCTGTTTGAAGTCACCTTTGCGGGAGAGGCGGATGAAGAAGATACGCTGGGGTATCTGAACGGAGTCCTGGAGGAGCTGTCAGGATATGATGTGTATTACACTTCCGATATCGGTCAGGAGGAAAGAGACGCATCCGACCTGGACAATGATATGATCGTGATCCTGATGCTGGCCGGTGTCGTCATTGTGGCGGTGCTGCTCTTTACTTCCACTACTTACGCGGAGATACCGGTATTTCTCATGACTTTCATCACGGCGGCGATCTTAAATAAAGGGACCAACTATTGGTTCGGGACCATCAGCTTTGTCACCAATTCCATTGCGGTGGTGCTTCAGCTGGCGCTGGCGGTGGACTATGCCATCATTCTCTGCCACCGGTTTATGGAGGAGCATGAGGACAAGGATGCCAGGGAGGCGGTTATCGTAGCTTTGAGCAAGGCCATCCCGGAGATTTCCTCCAGTTCCCTGACCACGGTGTCCGGCATGATCGCCATGATGTTCATGCAGTTTCGGATCGGCTACGATATGGGTATCGTGCTGGCGAAAGCGATCGTTCTCAGCCTTGTATCGGTATTCTTCCTGATGCCGGGTCTGCTTCTGACCTTCGCCAGGGCCATTGACAATTCCCATCACAGAAGCTTTGTGCCGAAGATCACCATGGTGGGAAAGTTCTGTGTACATACCCGGTACATCGTGCCCCCGATCCTGATCGTGGTGGTGATCATTGCGGCGGTATTGTCCGGCAGGGCGGAATATGTCTATGATGTGAATACGCTGGAGGCCAATAAGATGAGCGCCAACCGCTTTTCCGTCAGCATGGTGAACCGGGAGTTCGGAACCATCAATCAGCTGGCAGTGATCGTGCCGAATGGGGACTATGAGAAGGAAGCCCGGACGCTGAAGGCACTGGAGGCCATGGAGGAGGTAAATTCCTGCATGGGACTGGCAAATATTGAGGCCATGGACGGTTGTATTCTGACCCGGCAGCTTTCGCCCAGAGAGTTTGCCGAGCTTGTCGATATGGATATAGAGGTTGCCGATCTTCTGTATTCGGCTTACGCCGTGAACGGAAGTAATTACGGCGCGCTGGTGAGCGGTCTCAGCGATTACAGGGTGCCGCTGATCGATATGTTTCTCTTTATCTATGATCAGAAGGAGAGCGGCAATATTACGCTGGAGGATGATCTGGAGGAGACGCTGACGGATGCCTATTCCCAGATCAGTATTGCGAAGGATCAGCTGTTGGGAGAGGACTGCAGCCGTTTTGTGCTGGAGCTGTCTGTACCTGTGGAGGGAGAAGAAACCTATGCGGCGTTGGAGAGGATCCGCAGCACTGTGGCGCGGTATTACAATTATGAAGACATTTACCTGGTGGGTAATTCCACCAGTGATAAGGATCTGAGCACTTCCTTTGGAATGGATAACACCATAATCACGGTGCTGACGGCGCTGTTTGTTATGATCATACTGCTGTTCACCTTTCAGTCCGCAGGACTTCCCGTGCTGCTGGTACTGACGATCCAAGGCAGTATCTGGATGAATTTCTCCCTGCCCTATCTGCAGAGTGAACCGGTATATTTCCTGGGATATCTGGTGGTGTCCGCTATACAGATGGGAGCTACCATTGACTATGCTATCGTTATCACCAGCCGGTATATGGAGTTAAAGACTTATATGCCTATCCGGGAGGCCATCGTGGAAACGCTGAATCAGGCATTTCCCACCATTGTCACCAGTGGTTCCATGTTGGTGGCGGCAGGCTTTATCATCAGCAATGTTTCTTCCAATGCCGTGGTGGCGGCTATCGGTCTGGCGCTGGGAAGGGGGACGCTGACTTCCATCGCCCTGGTACTGCTGGCATTGCCCCAGACACTTTTGATCGGAGATATCATTATAGAGAAGACGGCGTTTACCTTAAAGCGTGATCTGGTCAAGCCTTTGCCGTCTGGCGGAAGGATCCGTATGAACGGTCATATCAAGGGCTATGTGAACGGTGTACTGGACGGTGAGTTCTTCGGGGTGATCGACGGTGAGATGGGGGCTGTGATCCGGGCCAAAGATACGGTGGAGAACCTTGGACCGGAGGAGCAGGACACTCTGGTGCCGGAACTGGAGGCGGTGGAGGAGATTGCTGACTCTCCCGTTGAGAAGAATGGCAGGGTCGGAGAGACGGCGGAAAGTCCCGGGGTGGTATTATCGAAGACCGGGCAGGATTCGGGAAATGCAGGGCAGGCAGATAGTCGGGAGCCTGGAGGACCCGCCGGGAGTCCGGTAGCGGAGACAATGCCGGGGCAGGCAGATGACCGGGAGCCTGGAGGACCCGCCGGGAGTCCGGTAGCGGAGACAACGTCAGGACAGAGCACGGAAGCAGGCGACCGGACAGACAGCCGGCAGAGTCGAAAGCCGTCATCGGGTAAGGAGAAGAGAAAATCGCACAGGCGGCCCCGACAGTACAAGGGAAAAAATGAAGCTGTCTCAGAGAACGAAGAAGCAGGAGGTGACAGATCATGAGACATATGTGCAAATCATACAAAATAAAACTATCACTTGCCATGACCTGTATATTCCTGCTCATACCGCCCATTCAGGCAGGGGCGGAAAGCGGCACCGATTTCGGGCAGTATCTGTCCGGGGAGCTGGCAGACCGGCCTGCCGTTGAAAGCGATTATACCGTGATTTCCATTTCTACAGAAGAGGAGCTGGCGGAACTGGCGGAAAACTGTCAGCTGGATTCCTGGTCCAGAGATAAGTATATACAGCTGGAGAATAATATCAGCCTGAAAGAGCATACGGATCTGATGATTCCCAGCTTTGGCGGTATCTTTGACGGAGGCGGTCACAGGATCTCCAATCTGGAGATCACCCGGGCGGGTTCCGCACAGGGATTGTTCCGTTACATTCAGGAGACGGGCATGGTGCGTGATCTGGAGATTTCCGGAAGGGTGCTTCCGGAAGGTACACGCAGTCAGGTGGGTGTCCTTGCAGGAGTGAATTACGGACAGATTACCAATTGTACTGCTTACGGCAGTGTGGTGGGAGGTCAGGACGTAGGCGGTATCGCCGGTGTAAATGAGTCCACAGGAGAGATCAGGGCATGTCAGTCCGCAGTTATGGTGGTGGGTGATCATTCCGCAGGAGGCATCTGCGGCACCAACAACGGCATATTGAACAATTGTAAGAATTCCGGAGGCATCAATATCTACAGCACGGATGTGGAGTATGATCTGGAAGATCTGACCGTGGAGAATCTGGGAGATCTGAACAGCGCGGCGAATATGGAAGCTCATACGGATACCGGCGGCATTGCCGGATACTCTCAGGGAAAGATCTATTATTGCAGCAATTCCGGCGTTGTGGGATATTCTCATATCGGTTATAATACCGGAGGTATCGTGGGACGCCTGCATCAGGGATATATCCAGAGCTGTACCAACACCGGCCATGTCATGGGACGGAAGGATGTAGGCGGTATTGTGGGGCAGATGGAGCCTTTTCTGGAGATTCAGTATCTCAACGACAGGCTGGGGGACATCGACAGAGAGACGGACCGGCTTTTTGATCTGCTGGACGCGGCCCATGACGATATCAGCAGTTATGGTGCACAGGCATCGGATCTGGCAAGGGATGTGTCCGATGATCTCTCCAATGTAAACGCGGCTGCCGGCGGGCTGACCACTGCCGCAAACGATCTGTGGTATATCTATAATCAGGAGCTCACGGGGATTGGCAATGACCTGCAGCGCCTGAATACGGATCTGGCGGATCAGACAGATAAGGATGATCTGGTGAATAAGGTTCCTGATATAACGGTCAGCTCGGGCGATCTGTTGGGAAGCATTGGAGAGGGGCATTTACCCGGTGGGAATGCAGGAGACGGAAATACCGGCAGCGGGAACACAGGAGACGGGAATACAGGCGGCG
>CAMWWF010000077.1 GCA_947177885.1 uncultured Lachnospiraceae bacterium | reverse complement strand
GCGGGAAGGGAAAGCATGGTCTTTAGAGAAAGGTGGCAGGTACTTTGTAGTCAAAAACCGGTCTTGTATCATTGCATTTACAGTGGGGAGTGGCAGTCTGGCTGAGAAAGGATTCCGTATCATAGGAGCACACACGGATTCCCCGGGGCTTAAGATCAAGCCTGAAGCCTGTACGGTGACTTCCGATGGGTATGTAAAGGTCAATGTGGAAGTCTATGGCGGTGTGATTCTGAGCACATGGTTCGACAGACCTCTCGCCATAGCGGGAAAGGTGATTGTAAAAGAGGGAAATCTCCTGAAAGAAAAGCTGGTCAGGATCGACAGGCCTGTTTTGATGATTCCCAATCTCTGCATACATTTTCACAGGGATGTAAACGACAAATATTCCTGCAATAAACAGACAGAGATGCTTCCTCTGCTGTCCATGAAAGAAGAGTCTGTGGAAAAGGGTGATTATCTGTTAAATTTGGTGGAGGAGGAAACAGGAATATCTAAAGAGGATATTCTGGACTATGAACTGTTTCTGTATGAATATCAGAAGGGTATATTCACGGGAAAAAATAATGAATTTATCTCTGCCTCCCGTATTGACGATCTGGCTATGGTCTATGCGGGGCTGGCGGCATTAACGGAAGCGGAAGAGCAGGAAGATGCGTACCGGGTATTTGCTGCTTTTGACAATGAAGAGGTGGGCAGCACCTCAGCTCAGGGGGCTGATTCCGGTTTCCTGTCAAATATACTGACCCGGATCTGCAGGAATCTTGGATTGACGGAAGACGAATATTTTCAGGCAATAGCTAATTCAACCTCTGTTTCTGCCGACACGGCTCATGCGGTGCATCCGAACTATAGTGACAAACACGATCCGGAATGCCGCCCTGTATTGGGAGGCGGTCCTGTGATCAAATACTCAGCTTCTCAGCGGTACAGTACGACAGCATTCAGTGCGTCTTATTTTAAGACGGCCTGTGAGAGGGCGGGGGTACCCTGCCAAAAGTTCGTAAATCGGAATGATATTCCCGGAGGCTCCACCATAGGACCGGCCATATCCAGTCTGACTACGATCCCTATGGTGGATATAGGGATTCCTATTCTGGCGATGCATTCCATCCGGGAATTCGGCGCAGTGGCAGACAGTTTGTATACAAAGGGGGCTTTTCAGGCATATTACGAAACTGTACTTGAATAAGAAGAAATACGACGGTGATTGTCAATGCCCTGTTCTTTATTGCCGAAAAGACGTTTTTAGTATATGATGAAAATGGTTATTTACCAAGTCAGATGTAGAGGGTGGACTGATACGGGAAAGGTATGGGGATGAACATGACATGTAAAAATTGCGGAAACCCGATATTTGAAGGTGATAGATTCTGTTCCGGGTGTGGTACACGCGTGATGGAAATGGAGACAGCCGAAGCGTCTGCCCCCATGGCTGACGAGGTTGGGAGCGTAAATGCAAAAACTGCGGACATATCGACGGAACAGGAAAAAACAGAAGAAGAAAAACCGGAAAAAGAAAAATCAGAAGAGGAAAAAGCCCAGTTGTCCAAAACCGAATCCCTGGAGCCGGCAGAAACAGATTCCGCGGTACATACGACGGCAACTGGAAAAACGGCGGGTGAGGGTATGATCCCCTTAAGCATCCCCGAGGAGAAGCAGTCAAAGGCAAAGAGCAGTCTTAAAAGCCTGTTTAAGGGCATGGGTGCGGTATCGGATAAGAGATGGATTTCCAGAGTGGTTCTGGGTGCTTTCGGCGTGGTGGTCGTGATACTGACTGCCAACAGTGCAAAGCTGATCAACTCTTATCACAGGAACTTTTCGACACCGGAGGAGTATTATCGTTGGGTGGAAGGCAAGGCCATACAGAAAAACGCAGGGACGTTTGCCGAATACTATGTCAATTATTTTGTGGAATATCTGCACAGATATGACAGGTATATCAGTGGAGAAATCCATGTGGAACTGGGAGACACAGGCAGGGAGATGATGGAACAGGCAGATCTGCAGGCCTGGTTTGAGGAGGGCTCTCTCACTTTTGAGTCCGACAGTAAGAATAGTGTGAGGCAGGATACCATAGGGTTTGAGATCGGCGGGGAGAAGCTTCTCAGCATGGATGTGATCATGGACCTGAAGGATGAAGCGGTATATCTGGGATTTCCCGGGCTTACAAAGACTTATCTCGCAGTGGATACGGGGCAACGGGAATTTGTCAGGTGGTTTGAGTATGCCTGCGGTATGGAGCCTGAGGAATATCTGGAATCCCTGGAACTGTTGGAAGTACTTTACAGGGAGTGCCCTGACAGAGGCCGGATGGAGGCTTTGACAAATAAGTATCTGGAGCTGCTTATGAACCGTGTGGACGATGTGAAAATGCGGACCGGGAAGACCGTCAGAGCGGGCAGCATTACACAGACCTGTACCACACTGGAGTTCTATCTGGACAAAGAAGACATACGAATTATATTGACAGAGTTTCTGGAGGAGCTTCAGGAGGACAGGGAGGTGGAGGTACTTCTGTTCCAGATCTTCGAACTGGCGGAGGAATTGGATTTGGATATGGAGTATTATCGGAATGCCGATGAGTTCTATGAAGCATTTCAGGATAACATTGATGAAATCCTCAGTGATATGGAATACTATATCACATATCATCATGAACTGAATATGACAGTCTATGTGGATGACAAAGGGCGGATAATCGGCAGAACCGTGGAGTTTCCGAATAGTTGGGACGAAGTTTCCTTTTCCTATGTAAATCCTCATCGCGGAAGCAGATTTGGGTATAAGGGCAGTATTGTGCTGGAGGATAAGGAGGTATCGATCACAGGCTCCGGAAAAGCGTTTGGAAATAAGATCAATGGCAGCTTCACCGTCAAATGTGAAGGGGACGGGGTTGTAGATGTGGAGGTGCAGAATTTTGATATGAAATCCCTGAGGAAGGGATATATTAACGGATGTTTTACGATAACTGCATCGTCCGGTATCGGTCGTACATGGGATCTGGACGCGGCGCATTCTTATCTGACGGATATGGTGCTTAAGATGGAGGTTTCCATGAACAGATCCTCCGAAAAGTGGAGTATGGAGCTGCGGCAGGATAAGGAATTATGGGGGATTCTGACAATTGCCGCCAAGACGGACAGTGGCAGAAAGATCTCGGTTCCCTCTACCAGAAGCGCGATTTTTGTGGATAATGACAGGGACTTTGAGGACTGGTGGGATACCATTGAATGGAAGGATCTGGTAAAGAAGATGAATAAGGCGGGCCTGCCTTCCGACACCATAGAAACCGTGGAGGAGTTCAGTGAAATGAATGTTGATGAAGTTCTGGAGGAACTGAGGGAGCTGATGCGGTTCCTGCTATCCGGGACGCGTTTGAAAAATGCTTTGCCGGGGTGTGCGCAGGGCTTCTGAAATTGATTTGGGAGCGGATCGGCTGACAGGAGAAACATTTCTTTTTTCTATTCATAGAATATGATAAGTAACCAGTAATTGTTTCGTTTATCGGAATAGTTGCTGATCATTAGGAAAAGGAGAATTATCTGTCTATGGCTATCGGTTATTTAATGATACAGGCCCGGACCGCTCATGACGCTGTCCCACTGCAGGGAGTGCGGATCAGTATTTTGGATGATCAGGGGCGGGGCGTCTATGACCTGATTACGGATGAGAATGGTGAGACACAGGCTGTTCCTCTGGAAACAGTGAGTAAAGATTTCTCTTTGGAGTCCTCTTATACCGGAACACCCTATGTAGGCTACAATGTGTTTGCGCAGGCATCGGGGTTTAATTCGATTTATGTTTCGGGGGCGCCTGTCTTTGAGGATGAAACTGCCATTCAGCCTCTTGTGCTGGTGCCAATGAAGGAAATGCAGCGCAGTCCCGTGGTGGAGGAGATCATAATTGATAAACCTGCTGTGGCCATGCAGACGGCGCGTTATCAGGAAGGGCCTGCGGAGGAGCCCCGTGTGCTGCGCCAGGTGGTTATTCCGAATCCGATCACTGTGCATATGGGCAGCCCGGCTTCCTCTGCTTCCAATGTTCAGGTATCTTTCCCTGATTATGTAAAAAATGTGGCCAGCAGTGAGATTTACCCCACATGGCCGGATGCGGCGCTGAGAGCCAATATTTACGCTATTATTACTTTTGCATTGAATCGAATCTTTACGGAGTGGTACAGAAGTCAGGGCTACAGCTTCGACATCACTAACAGTACTGTTTATGATCAGGCTTTTGTACATGGGAGAACGATTTACGAGTCTATCAGCCGGATCGTAGATGAAATATTTAACGAGTATGTACGCAGACAGGGACAGAATGCACCCTATTTCACGTCCTTCTGTAACGGGACCACGGCTACCTGCGGGGGATTGTCCCAATGGGGAACCGTCTCACTGGCAAATCAGGGGTTGACACCGCTGCAGATTCTCCGCACGTATTATCCCAATGACATCGAGATCGCAGAGACGGATGTCATTACCGGTTATTTATCTTCTTATCCCGGCACTGCGCTCAGAATTGGGAGCACGGGACTGGATGTGCAGACCATCCAGACATATTTGGGCAGAATCCGGAGAAATTATCCTGCTATTCCTGCAATAACCGATGAGACGGGTGTGTTTGGAAGCAGCACTCAGGCGGCAGTGACTAAATTTCAGAGTATTTTTAATCTGGCGGCAGACGGCATTGTGGGAAAAGCCACCTGGTATAAGATTTCCAGACTGTATGCCGCTGTGGCAAGGCTGGCGGAATTAGACAGCGAGGGGACTACGCTTGGAATCGGGACGGTTCCGCCGAGTTCCGTGTTAAGGCAGGGTTCAAGGGGAGCGGATGTGATCACATTACAGTATCTTCTGAATGTGGCTGCAGAATTTTATCCTTATGTACCCGGTATTTCTCAGGATGGGATTTTCGGCAGTGGTACCAGACAGGCGGTTATCGATTTTCAGAGGATGATGGGACTTAGCGCGGATGGCATTGTGGGACCTAATACCTGGAAAGCGCTTTATGATGTTTATCTGGGAGCACAGGAAAATGTACCTTCTCCCGGGCCCGGCACCGACTTTGTGGAATATGTGGTCCGTTCGGGGGATACGTTGTGGCTTCTTGCCCAGAGATACGGTACGACTGTAGATGCGATCAAGAATCTGAACGGACTTACCAGTAATATGCTGAATATCGGGCAGGTATTGAAGATTCCCGTGACTGCGGGAAATTCCTATTTTGAATATGCGGTTCGCTCCGGAGATACTTTATGGCTGCTTTCCCGAAGATATGGTACTACAGTGGAGGCGATCAAAAGTCTGAACGGACTGACCAGCGACAGGTTGGATGTGGGGCAGATATTGCTGATACCCCAAAGCTGAACCGGTGCAGGCGGTATAAGAAAAACTTTTTTATGCGGAAAGGATCCTTTATAGAATGCCCCATGTCAAAAGCGTTTGCCGGATGATCCGACAAACGCTTTTTCTGATGCGTCTGACGACACATGTACTCAACATATTAACTGATAAAGACAGAAACCGTACTGAAAAACTTCTTTCTGTTGGCGATCAGATTCCCCTTGTACGGCTCCTCCGCCTCATCGGTGGTATGGACAATCTCTAACTGTGATTTCCAATCGAAAGCCTGATCGCTGGTCTGATTTGCGTTGGTATCTTTCTTTTTGGAGGTCTGGGAATTGGGAATACTGTTTTCGGTTATGGTTACCTTTTTGCCAATATGCTTTGAGGCATTGTTGATCTTCTTTTGCAGATCAGCCTTCTCCTGATCCGTGGCGGCGGTGCGCTGCCGTCTCTCCAGTCCTGCCCGGACGCGCTTCATTCCTGAGAGCTGTTCTTTGGTTGCGGAAAGGGAGATCAGCACACCAGATTCTTCATTGCCGAATATGGTTGCCGCCGGGGTCTGTTCCTTGTCGGTATCTTTTTCCCCTGCGTCTTTGGCGGCTTCTTTCAATGCCTCCTGTTTTTTGGCGGCCTCTTCCTGCCTTTTTTGTATTTGGTACTGCCTTAATTCTCTGTTGAGAGTCTGGATCTCTTCCTGCACAGCCTGTTTTTCTTTTTTCTTTTCTTCACTGGTCTTTTCTTTATCGTTGGAGATATTTTTCTTTTCTTCCTGCAGATCAGTTATCTGTTTGCGGAGCTCGTTCTCATGATTGTCCAATGAAGGCTGTTTGGAGGATTTATTATTCTGTGATGAGGGTTTGATTCCGGATATCTTCATTCTTATGATCATGCTCCTTTCCCATATGTGAATCTGCGCGCCCGGTACAAGCCTGTGGTGGTAAAATTCACTTTGCAACCGATCCGCGCCTCGCAATGATATATGATATTATATATTTTTTATTAAATTTATGGTAGCATAGAATCCCGATTTTATCAACAGATCAATTGGATGATTTTGACAGTTTTAGTTACATTTGGTAACAGTTCAATGACCGTCTGGACTGTTGCCGCATTTGATCTGCCTGCCCTGTTCAAAGCAACTTGCATTTTAGAGGAACGGTACCTAATTTGCTATGGCGGGGTAAATTAAAATGTGGTACTCTTACATTGGAGTGTGTTTTGCAAAATGTGAGAATGGAGAGATTAAAGAAGAAATATGAAAGCTGGGAACAGAAAGAACAGGGATGTAAAAGGCTCTCGAAAGTCTTACGGTAAAATGGGTGCCATCCTGGCAGCAGCATGTTGTATGGCGGGACTTGTGGTACTTCTGTTATTTGTGATCACAGGAAGGGATATCAGTGAAAAACCTGTGACTCTTGATGTGGCTGCAAACGGATGCACGGAATCGGAAACGGGAGAACCGGGAGCGGCTTCAGAGTCAATGTCCTCTGCGGCAACACCGACACCGCGGGCAACACCCGCAACAGAGCCGCCGACAACACCCCCAACGGAACCGCAGGCAGGTCCTGTGACAGAGTCCCAGGCAACACCCGCAACGGAACTGCAGACGGCACCCGCAACAGAGCCGCCGACAACTTCCACAACGGATCCGATGGCCGGACCGCAGGCAACTCCTGACACAGAGTCCCAAATGACCTCTGCGTCAACGGAGAACGGCGGATCCGCCGGTGAACCGTCTTGGACGGCGGACCCGGCCGGAGTGCCTTCGGAGGAGACTGCCTCAAACGGATATCTGGTGGTGATCGACGCGGGACACCAGCAGAAGGGAAACAGTGAGAAAGAACCTGTGGGTCCCGGCGCCACGGAGATGAAGGCCAAAGTAGCGGGAGGAACACACGGAGATACCAGTGGTTTAAAGGAGTATGAGTTGACGTTGATGGTGGCGGAAAAGCTGGAGGAGGAGCTGATCGGCCGCGGTTATGAGGTGATCATGGTGCGCACCTCTCATGATGTGAATATCAGCAACGCGGAGCGCGCCCAGGTGGCAAATGACGCGGGGGCGGATGCTTTTATCCGTATTCATGCCAACGGCTCGGAGAACACTTCCGTACATGGTGCGATGACCATATGCCAGACGGCGTCCAATCCCTATAACAGCGCATTTTATGAGCAAAGCAGGGATCTGTCCTCAAAAGTTCTGGATGCGCTGGCTGCTTCTACGGATTGCAAAAAGCAATATGTGTGGGAGACGGACACCATGAGCGGCATCAACTGGTGCCAGGTGCCGGTGACCATTGTGGAAATGGGTTATATGACCAATCCGGAGGAGGACGCGCTGATGGCTACAGAGGAGTATCAGCAGAAGATTGCCGAGGGAATTGCCAACGGTATTGACGGTTTTTTGGGGAGATAGAGCCCCTGGCAGTACGTAAGATATATTTTGAAAAAAGAAGTGAGGAGACAGCGGATGACGTTTAACTTCGAAGAAGAATTGAAAAAGCTTCCCAGAGAACCGGGTGTCTACATCATGCGGGATGCGAAGGATGTGATCCTCTACGTGGGTAAGGCGGTCAATCTCCACAACCGTGTCCGTTCCTATTTCCGGGAAAATATCGGAAGAGGCCCCATGATCGATAAAATGGTATCGCTGATCGCGCGGTTTGAATACATTGTGACAGATTCCGAGCTGGAAGCGCTGGTGCTGGAAAATAATCTCATCAAGGAAAATTCACCGAAATATAATACTCTCCTGAAAGATGATAAGACGTATCCTTATATTAAGGTAACGGTGGGAGAAGAGTACCCAAGGATATTGTTTTCCCGTACCATGAAGAAAGACAGATCCAAATATTTCGGACC
Source organism: uncultured Lachnospiraceae bacterium (assembly GCA_947177885.1). The sequence continues at coordinate 2,127 of CAMWWF010000077.1, read as the reverse complement.
GTATACCAGTGCGGGCGCGGTGAAGGACACCATTGAGCTTTTGAACAAACTGTACTGTCTGCGGACCTGTAACCGCAGTCTGCCCAGGGACGTCGGTCTGGAGCGCCCCTGCCTGAACTATCATATCAAACAGTGTATGGCGCCCTGTCAGGGATATATTGACAGAGAACAGTACAGGGAGCAGGTGAACCGGGCATTGGAATTTCTGAACGGAAATTACAATATGATCCTGAAAGAGCTTGAGGCCAAAATGAATGCCGCAGCGGAAACACTGGATTTTGAGGCGGCAGCGGGCTACCGCGATCTGTATAACAGTGTGAAGCAGGTGTCCCAGAAGCAGAAGATCACGGACAGTGTGGGTGAGGATAAGGATATCATTGCCCTTTACCGGGATGAGAACGAGGCGGTCGTGCAGGTGTTTTTTGTCAGGGACGGCAGGCTGATCGGCAGGGAACACTATTATATGACGCATGTGTCGGAAGATAAGGCGGAGATTCTGGAGAATTTTGTGAAGCAGTTTTACGCCGGCACGCCTTTTATTCCCAGAGAACTGATGCTCCAGTATGAGATAAAAGACAGTCAGCTGATCGAAAAGTGGCTGACGGAACGGAAAGGCGGCAGAGTGCGTCTGCGGGTGCCTAAGATCGGCTCCAAGGAGAAGCTGGTGGAGCTTGCGGCACAGAATGCCCGACATATTCTGGAACAGGACAGGGAGAGGCTGAAACGCGAGGAAGGCAGAACCATCGGCGCGGTGAAGGAGATTGCCGGTATTCTGGGATTGTCTCATATTGAGAGAATGGAAGCCTTTGATATCTCCAATATCAACGGTTTTGAGAATGTGGGATCCATGATAGTCTTCGAAAAGGGAAAGCCGAAGCCCAGCGACTATCGGAAATTCCGGATCAGGACTGTGTCAGGTCCTGACGATTATGCATGTATGAGGGAAGTACTGACTAGGCGTTTCCGTCACGGCATGGAGGAGAGCAGGGAACTGGAGGAAAAGGAACTGGACCGGGAATACGGGAGTTTTACAAAATTCCCCGATCTGCTGATGATGGACGGAGGCAGAGGGCAGGTGAATATTGCGCTGTCCGTGCTGAATGAGCTTCGGATCGATATTCCTGTCTGCGGCATGGTGAAGGATGACAACCATCGCACCAGAGGCTTATATTTCAATAATATCGAGCTGCCCATTGACACGCATTCGGAAGGCTTTAAGCTGATCACCAGAGTGCAGGATGAAGCTCACCGCTTTGCCATTGAGTATCACCGCTCCCTGCGGAGCAAGGCACAGGTGAAATCCGTACTGGACGATATTCCGGGTGTGGGACCCGCCAGAAGAAAGGCGCTGATGCGGCACTTTAAGTCCATTGAGGAGATCAGAGCGGCATCTGTGGAAGAACTGGCCTCTATTCCTGAGCTGAACGGGAGGACGGCGGAAGAAATCTATCAGTTTTTCCGAAAAAACACTGCTTCACAGGAACAACAGCATGTGTTACAATCTAGGTAATGTATAACTGTTGCCCCCTGCTGTAAAAGTCCCGTTTTCTTACGGATAAACACCGGACTTTATGTACGCCGGCAGGGGAAGAATGCAAAGCCGGCATTTTTCCGGAATTGCGGCAGTTCATTGGTCGTCCGTGCCGACCGCGTCGGCATGACAGGAAGTGCGAAGGGAGGAAGATATGGAAAGTATAGCGTTGAAAAAGGTCGTGGAAAAAATGGAACTGGAAAACCTGACTCCCGACATTGAGATAAAGGGAATCCGCGTCACGCAATCGGATGTGAATCGTCCTGCATTGCAGATGACGGGATTTTTCCAGCATTTTGACGCTACCAGACTGCAGGTGATAGGCTTTGTGGAGTATACTTATATGGGAGGACTCTCAGAGCAGCGGCAGCGGGAGGTTTATGATGAACTGATGGAATATGATATTCCTGCCTTTGTTTTTTGCCGGGAATTAAAACCGAATCCTATTTTTATGGAATCGGCGCTGGCACATAACATTCCTGTTTTTTCCAGCAAGAAAGCCACTTCCGGATTTATGGCGGAGACCATCCGGTGGCTGAATGTGAAGCTGGCTCCCTGTATTTCCGTACATGGCGTGCTGGTGGACGTCTATGGTG
>CAMWWF010000076.1 GCA_947177885.1 uncultured Lachnospiraceae bacterium | reverse complement strand
GTGCTGGATAAATACAATTATCTCGACGGCAGGGACAGATCCTTTATCAAGCGTCTGACAGAGGGAACCATTGAACGGCAGATCGAGCTGGACTATTATCTGGATCAGCTCTCCAAACTGCCGGTGAGAAAGATGAAGTCTCTCATCCGGTGTCTTCTGCGGATGAGTGCATATCAGCTCATATATATGGATGCGGTACCGGACAGCGCGGTGTGTAATGAGGCGGTCAGGCTTGCCGGGAAGAGAGGCTTTCGTGATCTGAAGGGATTTGTCAACGGTGTGCTCAGAAATCTTTCCAATCGGAAGGGACAGATTTCCCTGCCGGATGACAGAAAGGAACCTGTAAGGTTTCTCTCCGTGAAATACTCCATGCCGGTCCGGATCGTGGAGCTCTGGCTTTCTCAGTATGGGCGGGAAGTGACGGAAAGGATGCTGGAGGGAATGATGCGGATACATCCCGTATCCCTGCGCTTTTCATCCGGACTGTCGGACCGGCAGCGGGAAGAATGGATGGAAAAGCTGAGACAGGCGGGAGCGGAGGTAAGGGAAAGCGCTTATCTGCCCTATGTCTGTTTTATGGAACATGGGGATAATGTCAGCAGGCTCCCCGGCTTTGAGGAAGGGGTATTTACGGTTCAGGATGTCAGTTCTGCGCTGGCAGTGGAAGCGGCGCAGATCCGGGATGCTGATCTGGTCATGGACATCTGCGCCGCACCGGGCGGAAAGAGCATTCTCGCCGCAGAGAAGGCACGCCGTGTGATCGCCCGGGATATTTCCGACAGAAAAACAGCTGTTATTGAAGAAAATATCCGTCGCATGGGAGCACAGAATGTAGAGGTGCAGGTCTTTGATGCCACGGAATTCGACGGGGAATATGAGGAGAAGGCGGATATAGTGCTTATGGATGTGCCCTGCTCCGGGCTCGGCGTTATGGGAAAGAAGCGCGATATCAAGTATCATGTGACACCGGAGGGGCTTGAGAACCTGATGGCGCTGCAGAGGCGGATCGTTGATAATAGCTGGCGTTATGTTAAGCCGGGAGGAATTTTGATCTACAGTACCTGTACCATTCATTCCGGGGAAAATGAAGCCATGGTAAAATATATCTGTGAAGAGCTTCCCTTTGAACCGGTCTCTCTGGAAAATGCGCTACCCCGGATATTATGGGAACAGAAGCGGACACTGGAGTCCCGGATACGGCAGGGAGTGCAGGATCCGGAGGGAATGTATGCCCGTCAGGGGAAACAGGATCCGGAAGGAATGCATGCCTGCCAGAGGAAACAGGATCCGGAAGGAATGCATGCCCGTCAGGGGAATCAGGATCCGGAGGAAATGCATGCCTGTCAGGGAAAGCAGATACAGGAAGAATTGCGGAAGCGGCAGGAGTTACATACACAGGAAGAGACCGGGATACACCTGTCAGAGAAAGAACAGGCGTCATGTATCCGGCTTCTGCCGGGATATATGGAATGCGATGGCTTTTTCTTCGCGAAATTCCGCAGGAAATAGTATCGTATGTTATTGAAACAGTTGTTGCTCACTGAAACAAGAATAGTAAGAACGGATGAAAACATTGTGACAGAGAAAAAAGACATCAAATCAATGACGTTGACCGAGTTACAGGAAGATCTGAAATCCAGAGGCGAGAAGGCTTTTCGGGCAAAACAGATGTATGAGTGGATGCATGTGAAGCTGGCGGAAGACTTTGGGGAGATGACGAATCTCTCTAAGGTATTGCGGGAAAACTGTGAATTGTGGTATACTTATACGTCGCTTAAAGTATTACGGATCCAGGAGTCCCGGTCAGACGGTACGAAAAAGTTTCTGTTTGAGCTTTCCGACGGGAATGTGGTGGAGAGTGTCTGGATGAAATACAGGCACGGAAACAGCGTGTGCATCTCATCCCAGGTGGGATGCCGCATGGGATGCCGGTTCTGTGCATCCACGCTGGACGGCTGGGAACGCGATCTCCTTCCCTCTGAGATGCTGGATCAGATCTACGCCATTACGCGTCTGACGGGGGAGAGGGTTTCCAATGTGGTGGTCATGGGAACAGGGGAACCTCTGGATAATTATGATAATCTGCTGCGCTTTATCCGGCTGCTGACCGATGAAAACGGATTGCATATCAGCCAGCGGAATGTGACAGTGTCCACCTGCGGTATTGTCCCGGAAATGAGGCGGCTGGCGGAGGAGCATCTGCAGATCACACTGGCCCTGTCCCTTCACGCCGCGACGGATGAGAAACGCAGAGAGCTCATGCCCATTGCCAACCGCTACTCTATCGCGGAACTGATGGACGCCTGCCGGTATTATTTCGAACAGACCGGAAGGCGTATCACCTTTGAGTACAGCCTGGTGGGAGGCGTCAATGATACGCGGGAAGACGCGGAGCTTTTGACGATGCTGGCAAAGCCTTTGAACTGCCATATCAACCTGATACCGGTGAACCCCATCAAAGAGCGCGATTATGTGCAGTCTGAGGCCGGCAGGGTGCGGACATTTCAAAATATGCTTGAAAAAAACAAAATTAATGGTACTATAAGAAGGGAAATGGGCAGGGATATTGACGGCGCCTGCGGACAGTTGAGACGCAGACATATCGGTTCTCTGCAGGATTCGGAGGGAGATGGACGTGCTTAAGACCTTTTCCATAACCAATATTGGTAAGAAGAGAAAATTAAATCAGGACTTTGTCTATACTTCGGAACAGCCTGTGGGCAAATTGCCCAATGTATTTATTGTAGCTGATGGTATGGGAGGACACAAGGCGGGGGATTATGCTTCCAAGGTCACAGTGGAGACCATAGTGGAGGAAATCCGGAAGTCGGAGGAGTCAGAGGCGATTGTTGTTTTGGACAATGCCATCCGGACAGCCAATGCACTGATACGCAAATGTGCGGAAGAATCCCCTGATCTGGAAGGAATGGGAACTACGGTGGTGGTAGCGACCTGTGACGGTGATGTTCTTCAGGTGGCAAATGTGGGCGACAGCAGGCTCTACATTGCGAACCGCAGGGAGATCCGGCAGATTACCAGAGATCACTCGCTGGTGGAGGAAATGGTGCGCATGGGCGGAATCGGCAGAGAGGAAGCACGCAACCATCCGGATAAGAATATCATTACCAGGGCCGTGGGTGCGGATGATGCCGTGAAACCGGATTTCTTTACGGTAAAGCTTGATTACAACGACATCGTGCTAATGTGTACGGACGGCCTGACCAATATGCTGGAGGATGAAGAGATCCGAATGATTCTGGAAGAATCCAGAGATATGGTTGAGAAAGCGGAGGAGCTGGTCAGGGCGGCCAATGAAAAAGGCGGCAAGGACAATATCAGCGTTATCCTGATAGATCCGTTATCTGCATAGTGTCAGCTGTGTCAGATGCGGTGCGACAAGTTCATATTCGGAACAGCCGGCGGCTGAAGGGGCACCCAAAGTTCTTATTCAGGGTATGACTGTAACGGCTGTTGTAATCGGGATACGTTTAATATAGATTGGAGAACATGTATGATCAAGATTGGAATGATGATAGGAGACCGGTATGAGATATTGGAAAAGATCGGAACCGGCGGCATGTCAGATGTATATAAAGCAAAAGATCACAAACTGAATCGTTTTGTAGCGGTCAAGGTTCTGAAACAGGAATTCAGTGAGAATGCCAATTTTGTGTCCAAGTTCCGTATTGAGGCGCAGGCTGCGGCAGGTCTGATGCACCCCAATATTGTCAATGTCTATGATGTGGGCGAAGAGAATAATATCTACTATATTGTAATGGAGCTGGTAGAGGGCATCACATTAAAGAAATATATCGAGAAAAAGGCCAGGCTCTCCTACAAGGAGGCGGTGAGCATCGCCATTCAGGTGAGCATGGGTATTGAGGCGGCTCACAATAACCACATTATTCACAGGGACATCAAGCCCCAGAATATCATTATATCCAAAGACGGGAAGGTAAAGGTGACGGATTTCGGTATTGCCAAGGCAGCTACCAGCAATACCATTACCTCAAATGTCATGGGATCGGTACATTACACCTCACCGGAGCAGGCAAGGGGTGGCTACAGCGATGAGAAGAGCGATGTCTATTCTCTGGGGATCACCATGTTTGAGATGCTCACCGGCAGAGTGCCTTTTAACGGAGAGACCACGGTAGCCATAGCGATCAAACATATTCAGGAGGAGATGCCCTCCCCGGCGGAATTTGTTCCGGAGATTCCCGGCAGCGTGGAAAGCATTGTTTTAAAATGCTGTCAGAAGTCACCGGACAGGCGTTATCAGAACATGCCGGAGCTGCTTGCCGATCTGAAGCAGTCTTTGCTTAATCCGGATGATGATTTCGTGGTACAGAATGACCCGGATTTCGACGGCGGAACCCGTATGATCACAGACAATGATATGGCACAGATCAAGCGGAGAACCGTCTATCAGGAGCCTTCGGAGGACTCCATGCGGCTTCTGTCCGACACGGAAGCCATGTATGAGGGAGACGAGCTGGAGGAAGAGGAGGAGGAAGAGTACGATTACAATCCCCGGGTGGAGAGGGTGACTACGGTACTGGCTATTCTTGCCGGTATTGTGATCTGCATCATTATCATCATTCTGGCAGTCAAGGTATTTGACGGCAGCGGAGATGATAAGACCCCCAGCAGCCCTATTATCACCGATGAGGAATCTTCCTCCCAGAGCTCCTCCATAGAGTATGTGAAAATGCCTGATGTAAAGGGAATCAATGTGGAGGACGCAAGGAATGCCCTGATCAATCTGGGAATCCGCCCGGAGGTGCAGTATGAGGAATCTGACACCATAGATGCGGGAGTGGTGATCAGCGCCAATGTGGGAACCGGCGACGATTTGGCAATAGGAAGTACGGTGGTACTGACTGCAAGCGCGGGTCCCTCCGGGGTGGAAGTGCCCGATGTGGTGAACAGCCTTTTTGAGGAAGGAGAGAACAGTCTTACTTCCCTTGGATTTGCGGTGACGAAGATGGAGGGATATTCCGATACCATAGAGGAGGGAGTGATCGTCTCCCAGTCGCCGATGGCAGGCACTAAGGCGCCTCAGGGCAGCAATATTACAGTGACGGTCAGTCTCGGCAGGGAGGAAGTCAAGCTCTATGTGCCGAATCTGATTGGGATGTCGGAGGAGGACGGCACGGTCACGGCGGTGGAGGCCGGACTGGAGATAGGCAGTGTGTCCTATGTGTTCAGCTCAGAATATCCGGAAGGACAGATCTGTTATCAGAGCTTTTCTCATGGTTCCTACGTGGATCCGGGTACGACTCTGGATATCAGAGTGAGCAAGGGACCGGAGACCAATACCTATCGATACAACACGAGTATTGAGGCGCCCACCAGGGAGGAAGCCCCCGACTATGTGTCAGGCACTCCTGTGATAGTGACACTGATCGCGGATAATGAGCAGGTGCTGCTGGAGACCACGACAGCTGCTTTCCCTGTGTCAACCAATGTCTCCGGAATTAAGTGTTCCGGGGGAACGGTGACGCTTGTCTACACAGTGACAGGGGAGCCTACCATCAATCCCGAGACGGGGGAGACGATTCCGGGAGCGCAGGAGGAGAAGGTGGTGCACAGAAGAGTGGAATTTACGGTGGAATAGCAGATGCGTGGCAAGATCATCAGAGGAATAGCGGGCTTTTACTACGTCCATGTCTTTGAAGAAAATACAGAGGACGCGGAAGCGGGAATCTATGAGTGTAAGGCAAAGGGCGTCTTCCGGAAGGATAACCGGAAGCCGCTGGTAGGCGACAATGTGGAAATGGATGTTTTGGACGGGGAGCAGTATCTGGGAAATATCAGAGAGCTTCTTCCAAGGCACAGTGAGCTGATCCGTCCTGCGGTGGCAAATATCGATCAGGCGCTGGTTATTTTTTCCATTGTCAGTCCAAAGCCTAATTTTAATCTGCTGGATCGTTTTCTGATCATGATGATGCAGCAGGGAATCCACTGTATTATCTGCTTTAATAAACAGGACCTGGATCAGGAGGATGACGGACAGCGGTATCGGGAAATTTACGAATCCTGCGGCTTTCAGACCATTTCCGTCAGTGCCAGGGAACAGAGGGGCATTGGGGATTTAAAGAAGATATTGCAGGGCCGGACGACTGCCGTGGCAGGCCCCAGCGGTGTGGGAAAGTCTTCTATCGTCAACTGTCTGCAGTCGGGTGTCGCCATGGAGACAGGACAGATCAGCAGGAAGATAGAGCGCGGAAAGCATACCACCAGACACACGGAGCTGATCACTGCAGGGGCGGACACCTATATACTGGATACTCCCGGATTCAGTTCTCTGGGCCTGTTTGATCTGGAGAAGGAGCAGTTGGGAAGGTACTATCCTGAGTATGCGGAGTATGAAAAGTATTGCCGTTTTGGGGGCTGCTCCCATATCAATGAGCCTGTCTGCGGCGTCAAGGATGCGGTGGTGGAGGGCAGGATCAGCCGAATGCGGTATGACAATTACCGTCTGTTGTATGAGGAATTGAAAAACAGAAAAAAATATTGACGTCTGGGAATTATATTCAAAATAATAGGCTGTTGGAATCCCCTTTGTGCTGTTTGTGAAAGCGGTCGGTGCAAAGAAGATTTCGGGAGACTAAAATAAAATAAAATAAAATACAATACAAAGAGGGAAAGAATTATTATGAAAGCGTACAAGGACATGAGCCGGGAGGAACTGTTAACACTGAAAGCCAGTCTGGAGGAGGAGTTTAAGACGGAGGAGGCGAAAGGTCTCTCTCTCAATATGGCGAGAGGAAAGCCGGGAGTTTCCCAGCTGACATTATCCATGCCGATGCTGGATGTTATAAACAGCCAGGCGGATATGCGTACTTTTCTGGGAAATGATACCAGAAATTACGGCGATTGGGACGGTATCGGCGAGTGCAGGCGCCTGATGGCCGATATGATAGGCGTCCCCAAGGACAATGTGATCGTGTGCGGCAATTCCAGCCTGAACATTATGTATGATACGGTGGTGCGCTCCATGATCAAGGGTGTCAATGGCTCCACACCATGGTGCAAACTGGATAAGGTTAAGTTTCTGTGTCCCGTTCCGGGATATGACAGGCATTTCAAGATCACGGAAATGTTCGGGATCGAAATGATAAATATTCCGCTGGGAGAAGACGGACCGGATATGGATCTGGTGGAGGAATATGTAAATAATGACGATGCGGTAAAGGGGATCTGGTGCGTGCCCAAGTATTCTAATCCCACGGGCATCTCGTACTCGGACGAAGTGGTGAGACGGTTTGCCAATCTGAAGCCGAAGGCTGAGGACTTCCGGATCTACTGGGACAACGCATACTGCATCCACCATATTTATGATGATATCCGGGATGAGATCCTGAATATTCTGGAAGAGTGTGAAAAGGCCGGGAATCCTGATATGGTGTATATCTTTGCGTCCACCTCAAAGGTGAGTTTCCCCGGTTCCGGAGTGTCGTGCATCGCCACTTCGAAAGCGAACATGGAGTATATTCATAAGTTCATGGATGTGCAGATCATCGGACATGATAAGATCAATCAGCTGCGACATGCCAGATTTTTCAAAGATATAGACGGTCTGAACGCTCATATGAAGAAGCATGCGGAGATCCTGCGTCCGAAATTCGAGGCGGTACTCAACACATTGGATGCGGAACTTACGGGAACGGGGATCGGAAGCTGGATCAAGCCCAGAGGAGGATATTTCATTTCCTTTAATGCCATGCCGGGGTGTGCAAAGGCCATAGTCGCAAAGTGCAAGTCTTTAGGAGTGGTACTTACGGGTGCAGGCGCCACATATCCCTACGGAAAGGATCCGGAGGACTCCAATATCCGTATCGCGCCCACATTCCCCACACCGGAGGAGATGGCGGATGCCACGAAGATATTTATACTCTGTGTGAAGCTTGTTTCCGTGGAAAAATTATTGAATCAATAAAAAGCCTTTCGGAAACTCCCTTGCACCTGTCTTTGCGGCCGGCTTTCCGCCGGTTGCACGCTAGTTTATGGGGGTATTATGCGGAAGTAGAAAATGCATTGTGTGCACATGCATGAAACGAAAGATGTGGTATAGAGATGCATTGTAATGGTTGTATTTCCCATAAATCCTGTCTATAATGAAATCGAGTTATATTTATAGAAGGAGAAGCAGATTATGGGAAAGAAGGCGGTAAGCGAAATCAATATTCCGAACCTGTTAAAAATAGGAGCAGGTACCTTGGAATATACGGGAGATTATTTAAAAGGGCTGGGACTGACCAAGGTGGTCATCCTGTTCGGGAACGGACTCATAGACATGTTCGGCGACAGGGTCATGGCATCCTTAAAGCGGGCGGAAGTGGAGGTGTTGGAGTATCAGGAGATGGATACGGTCTGCATAGACGACCTGATCGGTCTGGCATTTTCCATGCCGAACAAGACACAGGCGGTGGTGGGACTGGGAGGCGGAAAAGTGATCGATGCGGCTAAATACTGCGGATATCTGCTGAACCTTCCCTTTATCAGTGTTCCCACGTCTGCCTCCAGCGACGGCTTTTCTTCCTCCAGCGCGTCTCTGATCGTGGGGGGACGGCGTAAGTCCGTGCCTGCCGGACTGGCGTACGGCATTATAGTGGATACGGAGGTCATCAGAAGTGCCCCGGATAAATTCCTGTATTCCGGTATCGGAGATATGGTGGCGAAGATCACTGCGCTGTATGACTGGAAATACGAAGGAGACCACGGCCGCGCGGAGGTTAATGACTTTGCCATGATGATCGCCAAGAAGGCAGTGAACAGCTTTGTCCGCACACCCTTTAACAGCATAAAGGAAGATCTGTTCATAAGGGAGCTTTTGGACTCTCTTGCCATGAGCGGGATCGCCAATGAGATAGCCGGGAGCAGCGCTCCTACCAGCGGCAGTGAGCACCTGATCTCCCATGCACTGGACAAATTGCTGGAACAGCCCCAGCTTCATGGGGTACAGGTGGGGATCGCCACCTATCTGATGAGTCAGGTGCAGGATCACCGGTATAAGAGGGTGGATACCATATTCACACGGACAGGCTTCTGGGATTATGTGAGTACGCTGCAGATGCGGCGGAGCGACTTTGAGAGTGCCATCGATATGGCGCCTTCTGTCAAGCCATTCCGGCATACCTATCTTCACGAGGAAGTCTATCGCGAGAAGGCGAAGGAACTGTTGCGGACAGATGCACGCCTGAGCAAAATATTGTTGTAGATCTTATGGATTTTCAGAGCGTATCTGAAAATTGCTTTCTGACGGATGTTTGTCACGACCTGGCCTCCCCAAATGCCTCAAAGCAGGACATGCAGAAGGCGGAATGATTATCTGGTTTTGTAAAATCTTAAGAAGTTCTTTGGGAAAAACAACTGTTATTCATGTTATATTGTTATATGAAGAACAGTTCGGTTTCCGTCAGACATGCAGCCGGTGTGGTGAGAGCTGTGTGCCAGAACGGGCTGTAGCATCTGAATTTCCGAATCTCATTTCAGGCGGCGCAGACGGTTGAAAGGGAGTTCGGAAACGATTTATGTTAAGATCAGATATTGTTTGCTGTGTGGGATTTGGTGTGGAGGTCAGAATGAAAGCATCAACAAAATGTATATGTATTGTCAGCGGTATCCTGTGGGGATTGATCCTCCTGTATCTGGCGGGAACCGTTTTATTACCTCTTGCAGGGCTGGAATACCGGTTTTGGGTGGAAAGTATCGGTAAATGCCTTTGTATTCTGGCATTACCTCTGTGGTTCGCCGGAGTGGCTGTCTGGAAGCTGTGGCAGCGCTTTCAGGAAAAGACGGCGGGAAGATGGCTGGTAAGGCTGATCGGCGGTGTGGCGGCTCTGCTTGGTATGATCTGGTTCTTTCTCGGGCTTCTGATCATCCTTTTATCTACGAATGAGGATCATTATCTGGGAGGAGGGCTGGTGAGCGTAGTATCGGAAAGCTTTCCAAACTCCGTAAGCTATACCCTGTATGAGAGGGCAGGTCTGTTTTTCAGAAGAAGGACGTCCTTAACACCTGCAGTGGCGGCTGATTATCTGGCGGACCGGTATAAAAGGGGGTTCTATCCTGTGGAGGAGGGCTGGCAGACACTTTATACGGATGCTGAAAGGGAAGATATCAGGGTAGCAGTGAACTATATCAGCGGAGAGCTGGTCGATGACTATCCTCAGGCGCTGGCGGACTGCTGTCTTGCGGAGGGATATGAGGCGCTGGGACTGACCTGGGATTCCTGTTTTCTTGATACAGGCGACGGGGAGGAGCATTTCTGTCTGATACTGGACGAGCAGAAGAATGATGACGCGTATGGTGCGGACGTTTACAGACTCATGCAG
>CAMWWF010000075.1 GCA_947177885.1 uncultured Lachnospiraceae bacterium | reverse complement strand
CAAATGGATGGAGGTGGATTCGAACCACCGAAGCAATTTGCAGCAGATTTACAGTCTGTCCCCTTTGGCCACTCGGGAATCCATCCATGTTAGCGTATCATTCTAAACACAATACCCTGACAATGTGAAATTGTAGCACAGTTTTACACAAATTGCAAGACCGATTTGCAGAAATGTAGCTTTTATAGTAACAGCTCGTAACAGTTCAGTCCTCTTTCGCATGCAGACTGTAATACGTCCATCCGATCAGCATAGGGATTGCTGCCACTGTAGGCAGCTCGTATCGTATGGCGCCGGCAAGAGGCGAGGCCAGGCACACCAGCACATTCATTATACTGGGAACAAACAGGATCAGCGCACCGAACTTCCGATGCTTCCACAGAAGCAATATCAACACCAACAGGATCCATGTGTACATTCCCGGCGTACAGAGATATTTAAAGAGCGGCAGCGCCAGGCTCAGATGCCATATCTGCACCAATACGATCGATAAATCAGGATCAAACACATGATGAATCCCCAGTTCCCGGTCATAAGCATAATAATCACCCTCAAGGCCGATCCATGCCTCTATATTCTGGGACACCGGAGCCAGATAGCCATATCCTTTATTGATAAAGGCAGACACGTAGCATCCGGGATGCTTCCAGAACATCTGAAACCACACCTTGAAATACTCCCCAAGGTCCGCACCCCTGTAGTAATACTTGACAGGGTCGGAGATCACCGGATCATAGCCCGCCATTCCTTCCACACTCAATACACGATCGATGACTTCCCTCTCATACTCCGTCAGCTCGTCGCCATAATACACCACATACCTTGCCGTCTGCTGAAAGGGTATGCTCAATGCCTCCGCCGGAGAAGGCTTTGCCATGTCCAATACGGAATAGTACAGTCCCTCCGTGATGCCGCCGTAGACCAGCACGGTAGCCAGCAATACCAATAATACCCTTTTCCGGTCCTGTTTCTTCAACCAGACTGCCAACATTGCCAGCGTCGGCACAATGGCATAAATTCCGTTATTTCGAAGCAGTGATGCCAAAATGCTGAAGACAGCCAGCAGGATGCCATCCTTCACACCACAGCTCCTCTTCCGGATCACTTCCAGCAGGAACACCGCCTGCAAGGTTGCCGCTTCCGCATAGAGCAGATCCTTCTCAAACCACTGGGCATACGTCCCCCAAAAGGGCGAAAACGCAAAAAACAGAATTCCCACACTGCACCACCTTGCGGAAATTCCCAGATCCAACAGCTTCTTCATACTATATGCAAATATCCATGCACCCACACAGGTCTGAAAAAAGCAATACAGAAAGAAACCAAAGTTCGCATCCGCCAGAAAACGCCCGGCAGAAAACAGGATTCCCATGATCAGCGACGACAGCGGAGGATGTCCGCCGGCCCAATCCGCATCTCCCAGAAACTGCTTTAACTGCAGATTCCCGTCCGGACAGCTCGTGCCGGGATAATTCATCAGAATCCAGAACAGCCAGCCGAGAAAGATGACCAGAAATCCGAACAGCAGAAAATGCTTTCTGCCAAAAGCCATCTCCGCCCCTGACTTCGCCCCGGCTTTTACATCCCCATTCATTTTCGTGCCGGTCACAGTATTTTTTATTCCGGAAGCACCACATCCTGCAGCGGCCACATCACTGTCCTTTGCAGTCTCTTCTTTTTCCAGAAGAAAATACAGACTCCGGATCGTCAGATAGATGAGCATCCAGAATCCGCAGATGCAAAATATTGATAATGTCCATTGAAACCCGCTTCCCAAGATCAGTACCGGGCTGTTGAATTTCTTAAAACTGATACAGGTCACCAGGAGCACTGACAACAGCAGCGCAAGGATCCCCGTTCCCTGATCGATCCATTTTTCTTTTGAAAATACATGGTCAAACAGCTTCCACACCGCAAACAGCACCACCAGATCCACAAAGTCCATCGGCGTAAAGCTGTTATACAGTTTATTCAGGTTGTTGAGCAGCAGGGAATCCGGGAAGCCGCCTCCACTGATCTCATACTTGTAGTGCAGGGTAAACACCACCACACATGACAGCAGAAACGTAATTATCCTGCCATATCTGCCCGGAAAACCGGAATTATCTGACTGCATGGACTGATCCTCTTCCATAACCTTATCTGCCTTCTGCAAAAATCATCCTCCTTCACAGCATTTAGTAACACTGTTTTTCTCTGGGTATTATACTCTTATTTCACTTTCTATGCAAGAAGGATCAGAAACAGATCGGTGTCACATCCGCTTTAAGAGGCTCCATTTTATAGTCAGGAAACTGATCGATCAATTGATTCAGGCAGAGTCTGGTATTATAGACGATATCATGGGCCAGCATTACCACTTTCCTTCTCCCCAGCGTACTTTCCCTTGCATTCTGCAACAGCTGCTCGGGAGTAGAACTGCTCACCGCATCCTCCAGGCTGGCATTCCAGTCAAAATAAATGAATCCTCTCTCCGTCATGGCCCGTATTATATCTTCATGGATATCCGCATTATAGGCATTGATGCTTCCGCCGGGGAAACGGAACAATTGTACTTCCACTCCCGTGACTTCATATACCGCATCATAAGCCTCCTGAAAATCCGCAAGATAAGCATCCACACTGGCATACACTTCCTCATATTCATGACGGTTACAATGTATTCCTATGGTGTGTCCCTCGTCCACGATCCTGCGGGCGATCTCCGGATGCCTGCGCACATTCTCTCCCACTACAAAAAAGGTCGCCCTGATCCCTCTCTCCTGCAAAATGTCCAGCACTGCAGCCGTATTTTCTTCAGAGGGGCCGTCGTCAAAGGTCAGGTACATGGTCTTGGGATGAAAATAACAGTCTATATTCCCGGCAATGCCTGCCGCCAGCTGCTCCTGATACTCATCGCTGCTGATAGCGTTGCGCTCCGCCGTATTGGACAGGAAAGATGTTTCTATGAGGCAGGAAGGCATGGAGGTCTCCCGGATGACATAGAGATCCTGACTCTGCTGCAATCCTCTGTCGTTTGCCCCGGTCAGTCTTACAGCGCCCATCTGCACCAGTTGTGCCAGCCTTCTGCTGTCATCGCAACAGGTACAATACCAGTTTGCGCCTTCCTCCTTCTCCGGGCAACCGCTGAACCACGTCTCGATGCCGGTTACGGAACTTTCCTTTTCCTCGCAGGCATTTTGATGGATGCTGATATAGAGATCACCTCCTGCGGCTTCCGCAATGTTCACTCTCTCCTCCAATGTCAGGGCAGTAGCATCGTCCTCTCTGGTAAGCACCGTCTCATAGCCCATATCTCTCAGCTTCTGTGCCAGTTTCAGAGCAATCTGCAGGTTCACTGTCTTTTCCGATACGTCTCTCCTGACACAGCCGTCGTCATCACCGCCATGGCCGGGATCAATGACAATGACAGGCACGGAGGGTTCTTCCTCGATCACTATGATATCATTTGCCGACACTGTAGGCGGCTCCGCCTGAGGCGCACCGGAAGAAAAGCTTTCTTCTCCCAACACCACCACGCCCTCCCGGGAAACAAAAATATTCTCTTTAAAAATACAGATCACTGCCAGTCCGATTGCCATCAATGTCATGAATACGGCAAAAAAGCATACTCCCTGATGAAGCAGCCTGGCCATACTGTCGTTGACGCATCCGGCGCTTCTATTCCGCATCCTGCTGTCAAAAGTTCTCACTCTCACCAGCTTTATGTCTTTGCCGTATACCTGTTTTCTGCCCAATTGTCTGTACATTCTGACCTCCGCTCGTCTGTCGTGTTATCTTTACACATTTTTCTCCTGTATCACGGCCGTCAGATATGCCTGTAAAATCAGAAAAAGCTTCCCCGCAGCCGATATAAACAGCATACAGGGAAGCTCCATCATCTTTTCATATTTTTAGCATAAAAGTGTCATCTTTTTTCCATAAAAGTTGCATCATTTGAAGGCTGAACCGTCAAGATCGGCATAACACCTTTTTCACCTTGAAATCTTCAGAAACAACTCATTGATTCCCTCGTAAAACCCCACCGTCACAACCGTATTTCCCTCCTCCATACCGGTAAAGCTGTACTTTTTAAAGTAGGGTGTGGTCTCGGACAGCGGGTTGGCGGCTTCGTACTCCTGAGGTTCTCCCAGCCCCATATACTCGCTCCAGATCCGGATGATCTCATCCGGGTCAATATCCTTCCACTCCAGATTCGTCCTCACATAAAATTCGTAAATTTTACCGGTATCCGCATCCACATACGCATCCAACAGACGATTTTCCTTATTGGCATTCTGCTTTTGTGAAGCAAAGCTGATCTTCCAGACCAGCACATTATTTCGAGGTTCCGGGACGTCAATAGCGGAATACACAACCGCACTGTAAGAATTTGCCGACACGGACTGTATCTCCTGAGGCAGTATTCCCAGCTCCTTCAATTCCCGGATTCCCTGATCACAGAGCTCCAGACCCTCTGCCGCATCAATCTCCTGACCGGCGGAATCCTTGCGGTTCACCACAAAAGCATACGTTCCCGTCAGCCCCTGATAATCCAGATTTACAGAATCCACGCTGGTCATGGCATTTTGCTCACTCTCCGGCAGGATCTGATTATTCAGACACTTGGAGAGGATATACACCCTTTCATTATTGCTCATGGAATAACGATATCCCTCCGTACCGGTCTCCGTTTCTCTGACGTGAATCTGATTCAATACATTTCTGTCACGATAATTGGCCAATGCCTCTGGTCCCCAGACCGCCGTCGCTGCGATGATCACTGCCAGAGGGAGCAGCAGAATACTGATCTTCTTAATTTTCATGCGCTTCCTCCTTTACCCAGGGCAGACAGAAGCTGATGGAAGTGCCTTCCCCCACCCTGCTCTCTATATGCAACATGCTATTGTGGAGCCTTAAAATCTCCACACACAGCGCCAGCCCCAATCCGGCTCCGTTTTTGCTGCGGGACCTGGATTTGTCCACCATGTAGAAAGCTTCTGTCACCTTTTTCAGTTCTTCCTCAGGGATTCCCACCCCGTAGTCCCTCACCTGAAACAGATACCCCTCCTCGCGACAGGCGCCGTCCACTTCTATTACGTCTCCCTGATGTGAGGCCTTGCAGGCATTATCCACTAAATTCAGGAGTACCGATTTGATCAGATTAATCTCCCCGTGAACCGTTGCCGGTTCAAACATAATATCAAGCTGCTGTTCCGTATTTCCGTCAAACATATCCTGAAGATATTGAAACAGACTTTCTGCCGCCATGGGCTGGATCTCGATCTGCTCCCTCTTGGTGACAATAATATCCAGCAGACGAAAGGACATATTTTCCAGACGCTTTCCTTCTGTGTAAATATAATTGGAAGAAAGGAAATGTTTCTCCTCGTCCAGCTTTCTGGAACGGAGCAGATCCGCATACCCAATGATAGCCGTAAGAGGTGTCTTCAGCTCATGTGCAAACGCCGCAATAAAGTCCTCACGGGCCCGGATCTCATCCTGAAGCTCGCCGATGGTATCTTCCAGCACATTCGCCATACTGTTAAAATCCGTCGTTAAATGCCCCAGCTCATCACTGCTGATGATCTGGGCACGATAACTGTAATCTCCCTCCGCCATCTTCCTGGTAGCGCCCGCCAGAAGGCGGATGGGCTTTGTCAGCCAGAAGCATATCACATACATTACCACCGCGCAGCCGGCCAGCATCACTAAAGTCACTTTCCGGTAAACGGAAAATCCCATGCTCCTCTCCGCAAAAACCTCTGTCACATCCTCCATTGTCTCCAGATACAGGTGGCGGTCCATAACATTTACCATAGTACCCGTCTGAATATAATAATGCTCCCCCTGTTGTACCACCTGATACGCACCGGTATTCTCATCCACCTGAAGGATCAGCTCCACATCCTCCGGAAAACTTTCACTGGCATAGAGCATTTTCTTTTCTTCGTCGGACAGACGCAGCAGGCGTCCGGTTCCCTGTCCTCCGCCTTCCAGTTTGGAACCGATCTGCTCCACCGCATTATCCTGTAACACATCGTATTTCGTAGGAATATTCAGCGCCGCCGTCTCGAAGGCAAACTGCAGAATATTGCTGTCACTCATGGCCTGTCCGATTTCCCGGTTCAAAGCGGTCTCAAATACGAAATTGACAAAAAAGTATCCGCTGAAACCCAAAGCAGCCGCCATGATAATAATGGTCCACAACAGAATCTTATACAGAAATTTCATCCGTACTCCCAACCGTCCGCATCAACAGACTTATTTCTTTCCTCCGCCACGCTTATTTCCCGGTATCCCGTCGGATACAGGCATCCGGCGGCAGAGCCCGTTCCCTCTTAAATCTCTAGCCGATATCCCACCTTATAGACCGCCACCAGATTATCCTCCCAGCCCATCTTTCTGCGGAGTCTCTGTACATGAAGATCCAGGGTACGGCTGTCCGCCAGATACTCATCGCCCCAGACCTTCTCATACAGACTCTCCCGAAACAGGGCTATATTCTTGTTCCTCATAAACAGCACCAGAAGCCCATATTCCTTGTTCGTCAGAACCACCGGTTTCCCCGCCTTCAGAACCTTTCTGGCGTCTTCATCCACCACCACATCACCCGCCGTGAAAATGGTTTCCGTCTTATTGTATCGGCGGAGCACCACTTCCACGCGGGCCACCAGCTCCACCACATCAAAAGGCTTTACCAGATAGTCCTCCGCACCCAGCTTGAGCCCCTTGACACGATCCTTGACCTCATGCTTTGCCGTAATAAAGATCACCGGAACCTTTAAAGGTCTTATATACTCCATAATGTCATAGCCGTCCGCACCAGGAAGCATGATATCCAACAAGATCAGATCAAACTGTTCCGATTCGATGAGATCAATAGCCTGCAGCCCATCCTGCACCGATTTACAATCGTATCCCGCCGCCGACAGATTGATATCGATCAGATCACAGATCGGCTTTTCATCATCCACAATCAGTATCTTAATCATTCCTCTACTGTCCACCCCCAATATTCCCGTATCAGCTGTGTCAAGCCTTCTACGGTATCCTCTTCCGTACACTGATAAGTCTTCTCAAATTCCGTATCCGTCTCGAACCCGTCTGTCCGCTGATAGTAGATACAGCATTTGGTGTCGATCACGATCACGCCTCCCTCTTCGGAATAGCTGTATCGTCCCAACACCAGGATATCTTTCATCCCATCCCCGTCCAGATCACGGCATGCCATACCCTTCAACGCGTACAGATTGTCGTAATCTCCCATGGGCTGAAAGCTCCACACGATATAACCCTGCTCATTGACCAGATAGATCATGAAAATATCATAATCCGCCATTCGTATGACACCCGGCACCACCTGCAGCCGTCCCTGCTTTTCAAAAGTTCTGAAATAATTCTGTTCCTGGATCACATGAAAACCCCTGCGCTGCAGCTCGTCCAGCGTGGTTGCCGTGTAAAGCACCTCCGTGGAATTGCCGTCCCGGACATAGGAGACGATCACATCAATACTCTTATTCATGCTGAACCGATTGATCTTGTCGGAGATCCGCCAGTCCCGGTAAAAACCGCCGTCCCTCTGAAACAGCACATCCCCCACCTTATAGGTCTTTCCCGCATAGTCTCCCACATCATTGACGCAGTCCGTGATCAAAATGATATCTGTCTGTCCATCCTTGTTTACATCCTGAAACGAAACTGCCGCCAGATCCCTGGTGGGCTGCTTCATCTCTCCCAGATAACGGTTATTCGTCTCCAGCTGATTCGTCTTGTACAACACATTTCCGCTGCCGTCCATGATCAACAGCGCCATTCGACGGTATAAGCTGTCCATAATGGGAAGAAAAGTGACCTCCTCCTCTCCAAAGCTTTCCAAAAGTACAGGAAAGCTCTGATCTTCTATGGCGTAAAATCCCTGTTCTGACACATCTTCCGCCCTTTCAATGGCGGCAAACCGCTCCTGATAATCCTCGTATTGACGGATAAGCTGTTCCAGATCGTCCTGTGCCGCCGCCTTCGTGGAAGACAGGCTTAAGCCACAGACACAGACCGTCAGAGCTGCGAACACCCCTATCTTTTTCACAGGCATTGCTCCTTTCCATGAGGTAAAAAATACTGGCTCCACATCATCTGCAAAGCCAGTATAACTTATAAATGCATCATTTTTGCTACACGGTCACACGCTTTTCAAAATAACCGCGCAGGTTTTGGGCAGTTCTATCATGATCTTGCCCGCATTTACCTCATATTCCCGGCCATTCAGATGATAGCCGCTCTCATCCGTCTGTATCAGCGTCTTCACCCTGCCTACTTTGGGTATTCCCAATTCCCAGACAAATACTCTCTTGGTAATAGGATGGTTGTTGTTATTCACCAGGATCATACATTGTCCGTCTTTATGAAAGCGCCCATAGGCGAGATAATTGTAGTCACTGTCCAGATATTTCAGTGAGCCTGTCCGCAGTTCATTATTTTCCCTGCGCAAGCGGATGATATCCCTGTGAAAAGAGAGCAGCTCCTGATCCTCATGTCCCCACGGATAAGTACGCCTGCTGTCCGGGTCTGTGAAACCGCATACACCCGCCTCGTCTCCATAATAGATTGTAGGCGCTCCCATCCAGGTCATCTGTATCATGACGGCCTCCATGAAAACGGCTTTATTGATGTCCTGATTCGCCGCCTCCGATCCCATAGTGCTGACTCTTCCCACCTTATGGTTGGTTCTGGTCAGAAAGCGGGAGTGATCGTGATTTGACAGCTCGTTCATCGCCACCTGCCAGCTGGGCATGGTAAAACTCGCCGTATGATGCTGCATGGCACCCCAGAATGATTCCGAATTGCCCAGCAGATCTTCACGAAAATCGTCGCTGTGCTTCTCCATACCTGTCAGGAACCAGGTTACAGGTTCCATAAAGGCATCATAGTTCATGACTGTGTCCCACTCATTACCTTGCAGCCAGTCACGCGTATTCCCGTAATGCTCCGCAAGGATAATGGCATTGGGATTCGCTTCCTTCACCACACGACGGAACTCCTGCCAGAAATGATGGTTGAAATCCTGGCTGTGTCCCAGATCCGCCGCCACGTCCAATCTCCACCCGTCAGCGTTGTAAGGCGGGGAGACCCACTTTCCGGCAATATCAAGCACATAATCCGTCAGCTTCTGAGAGCCCTCGTAATTCAGCTTCGGCAGAGTGTCATGTCCCCACCAGCCGTCATAGCTTCCATTATAGGGCCACTGGTTCTGGTCATGGAACTGGAAATATTCCCTGTAAGGGCTGTCAGCGCTTACATAGGCTCCCTTTTCATAGCCCTCCGCGTTTTCATAGATACGTTCCCTGTCCATCCACTTATTAAAGGATCCGCAGTGGTTAAAGACACCGTCAAGGATCACTTTCATACCGCGTCTGTGGGCTTCCTCCACCACCTTGACGAACATTTCATTGCTCGCCTCCAGATTGGCAGGATTGGTGACACGATTGATATAACGGGTAGCTTCGCTGTTCTGCTGGTTATGTTCCGGCAATAATTCGCCTCTGTCGTCCACGATCTTACCAAAATGAGGATCTATATAATCATAATCCTGAATATCATATTTATGATTGGAAGGAGAGACAAACAAAGGATTAAAATAGATCACTTCCACCCCCAGGTCCTGAAGATAATCCATCTTGTCCAAAACGCCCTGCAGATCGCCTCCGTAAAATTCCCGAACATCCATCTGCGCCGGGTACCGTCCCCAGTCCTCCACACGATTCACAGGTTTGTTAATATACAAGTATTCATTGGTCAGCACATCATTTGTGGTATCCCCGTTACAGAAGCGATCCACATAAATCTGATACATAACGGCTCCCTTTGCCCAGTCAGGAGTCTTAAAGCCGGGAATGATCGCAAAATCATAATATTCATTGACCTCCTGTACCAGTCCTCTGGTATCATAAAAACACCGCAGTCTGCCTGTCAGTATCTCAAAATGATAAGTCGCCTTTTCCTGTCCCAGCTGTAACTCGAAGGTATAATAATCAAAATTACCTTCTGTTTCCGCCTTATACATCAGATGACGCTCACCCTTGTAGACCAGGAGAACTCTGTCCACATTATTCTTCGCGGTTCTGAACTTTATGGTAACCCGGTCAAATGCCTCCGGCTCATCAGGACTGATATAATTGCCTGTGGTATCCGAAAAAAGCGCGCGTTTATTAAAAACCGGACGCATGGTAGAAATATACTGTCTGTTATTTTCAAGCAGCTTTATCTTTTCCAAATCCAAACTCATTCGCGTATCCAATCTCCTATACTTATCATAAAATGGACCTTACTTCTATTGTACTGAAAACAGCGTCCTAATTCAACACTTTTTTTCAGGGCAGTAAAAAGA
>CAMWWF010000074.1 GCA_947177885.1 uncultured Lachnospiraceae bacterium | reverse complement strand
CAGTACACTAGTTTCTGACCGGTCGGACATGATACATAAGCCACGAAATGATTGCGAGAAGACGGAAAAATAAAAAACTTTCCATGCTATACTGTTCTGAGAAAAGACAGCTGAAGGAGGTGAAAGAAGATGCTTTGCCATATGGTGATCGATTTAAGCAAAGGACTCTGTACAAAGTCTGATGACAGGACGAAGCTTGTACAGAGGTAAAAATATTCGTCCGCATTGGATTTTGTACTTTTATTCTGGGAAAAGTCAAAGACCCGGCAGCAGGCTGCGGGGATGTTGACGGGAAATAAAGAATAGAATGGAGAAAATTCAATGGAAGAGAATTCAGTGAAAGAAAACTTAATAAAAGAAAATACAATAAAAGAACAATCCTTTCAGAAGTATATCATTTTGTGGTTAAGTCAGAGCGTATCCGGACTGGGAAGTTCCATGACCGGGTTTGCGCTGGTATTATGGGCATACGGACAGAGCCATTCCGCAATGTCCGTCTCGCTGATGTCCTTTTGCAATTATGTGCCGTATGTATTTCTAAGCCTGTTTATCGGCGGTTTTATCGACAGGCATAAGAAGAAAACGATCATGCTGGTCTCGGACAGCGTTGCGGCGGCGGGCTCACTGGCAGTGTTGGGATTTTGGCTTGCAGGATGTCTGGAGGTCCGGCATATCTATGTTATAAATGTGGTGATAGGTGTGACGAATGCGTTCCAGCAGCCGGCGTCCGCAGTGGCGACAGGGAGGCTCGTTCCGAAGGAGAAGATTTCAAATGTGAGCGGGATGAATTCCTTTTCCAATAACCTTATTGTGGTGTTCAGTCCCATGCTGGCGGCTTTCCTGTTTGCGGCAGGCGGGCTTCCGCTTATCCTGCTGATCGATCTGGCGAGCTTTGTACTGGCGTTTTGTGTGCTGCTGTTTTTTATAGTCATTCCGGAGCAGACACAGGACAAAGCGTACCATTCTCCGTTTGCCGGGATAGCGGAGGGATTTGCTTTTCTGAAAAAGGAAAAAGGCATTTTATACATTATGCTGACGATGGCGCTGATCAACTTCTTTTCAAGGCTGACTTATGAGAATATCTTATCGCCGATGATCCTGGCAAGAAGCTTCGGAGACAGCATTGCGCTGGGAACGGTAAATGCCTGTATGGGGATAGGCGGGATAGCCGGGGGCATCATTGTCTCCGTGAAAAAGGAGAGCCGCCGTAAGGCTGCGGCTATTTATGTCTCGGCGGCATTGTCATTTCTGTTCGGTGATCTGCTGATGGCGGTTGGGAAAAATGTATTCTGGTGGTCGGCTGCCGCAGTTGCCGCCAGCCTGCCGATCCCTTTTATACAGGCATCCCAGAATGCCATACTGTATCGCAGGATTCCTGTATCCATGCAGGGGAGAGTGTTCGCAGTCAGGAATGCCATCCAGTACAGTACGATCCCGGCAGGGATCATCCTTGGGGGGTATCTGGCGGATTATGTCTTTGAGCCTTTTATGCTTTCCGGGAGCAGGCTAGCGGGAACGCTGGGAACTATTCTGGGGAACGGCGCCGGGAGCGGTATGGCAGCAATGTTCCTGTGTACCGGGATATGCGGATTTACGGTGAGCATGGCATCCTGTTTCAACCGGGAGATAAGGAAATTGAACGGATCGGATCAATGAAACAGGGATTACTGTCTGCCCGCAGTTGCTCCTGTTTCGGCATCGGAGTGATCCATGATTGAGAAAAGCCGGCAACCCGTATTGTGACATCACACATAAGGGGGTGTCGGCTTTTGTAAAGCTCAGGGCCGATCCTTTTCTGGATCTTCTGTAAGATCGTTTCATCATCCAACCCGTCTTCCTTCCCCAGCTCGACGAGCATCTTTGCCTGACCCTGCTGTATTCCACGCTGTATGCCCTGCCGCATCCATTTTTCAGATTCCGTTTCGATTATGGTTCCGCCCATGACTTCCACCAGTCTTTCTTCGTTTTTATTTCCGTTTGTGATGTGTGTAATGACAATATTTACAAAACCCATCAGATCTATCAGCTCTGCATCAGACAGTTTCTTTTCATCGTGCAGTCTCAGCAGCTCATCCCTGAAATAGGACAGCTCATCTGCAACATGGTCTATGTCCTTTTCCGATGCTATTTCCTTTTCGTATCTTACGGCATAGAAAGGAATGTACGGGAACAGCTTCTTTTCCACAATGTATTCTTTTGTAAAGTGTTCCAGAATGATATTGCCGGATCCGTAACTTACGGTCTGTTCGTCCGGGAAAGTAAACGTGACAGTGGTTGCCTTTGGCGTTTTATCCGTTCTTTTGATGGCTTCCGACATCATTATATCGCGGCTGTTCCGATCTGACAATAACAAAAGGGATGCTTCCTGTGAACTTTCGCAGTACTATTGTAACGGCTCGGATAACCCCTATCGCAGAGCGGGGCATTCTATAGTATTGTTGTAGGTGAAACGGATTGAAAAACGATCATGCCGTCATAAGTCATGTTGGGAATGACGGAAGTGGTATAAGCTGCTTTCATGGATTTCTGAACACCAGACAGACTGACGTTCAGGGTAGTGACAGTTTGTTTGCTGCCCAGGATCCCTGCCCATGTCTCATCGACGGAGGCATCTGTAAAGTCAATGAAATACATATCATTTTCGGCGTGGTCGAGCTGACTGTTGAGGTCATTGGAATTGCTTACTTCGACTATCTCAAAGCCGTCGTCGGTCTGGGAATTAAACCGGGTATCCCGTGCGTCCGTTCCGATGGCATAGTAACCGTCCTCCAGGTCTGCCGCCAGCAGTTCGCCCAAACAGGTATACCCGGCTATGGATGTCTTCCCGATATGGCCGTTGTGTCCATTGATGAACAGAAGACTTCCGTCCCCATGCTGCAGAAACCATTCCACCTTTTCATACATCATCTGATCCCGTGTGTTGTTATAGTTGCTGCTCAGCTGCAATTCGGTATAGGCGTAAATGGTATTGGCACATTCTCTTGCCAGATCGAAGGAGAACTGACCGGAAATGCCGGCAATATCGGCACCGGCAGCATCCATTTCCGCAAGAAGCGCCAAAGCGGCTTCTTTTCCGTTATTCAGTGTATCCGTGTCCAGAGAGTTCCTGTTTTCATCTGTGAGACCGGAGAAGGCTTCTTTATACTCCGCGCTCAATTCCGGTGCCGCCTGATCAAGGACGGAGAACAGATATTCCTTGTTGTTGTCAAAACGCTGTACATCCATCCCATAGAAATGCAGAGCCTCTTCCGCGGGAACCGTTTCGTTGTAGGAACGCATCCACTCTGCCAGATCCGCCATTTCCTGTGTACGGTAAATGGCAAATCCGATCTCCCCAACCGCTTCTTCGGCAGAACCGTCACCGCCGTTGATATATTCGTCCATCTTGAGGGCGCCGCCGAAATCCCCTTCAATAATGAATGTGCGGCAGCCGTTATTCTGTACCAGAGCTTTGAACACATCAGCTTTCATTTGATGGTATTGTGCCGCACCGTGACTGGCTTCCCCCAGTCCCACCACCTGTACATCGGATGATACGGAAACAGAGCTGATATCTGTCTGCGTGTATGAGAGATCCGCCGATATGGCCGCCGTGGAATTTCCGCAGCCTGTAAAAAAGGCCAGACAGCACATTGCCGCCATGCTGGTGTTAAAAAAGCTTTTTCGATTCATGTAAAATACCTCCGTCAGTAAAGAAATTGTCGCCCGGAAGATTTCCGGAACCTAATATACCATGATTGCAGAGCAATCACGGTAAGGATGGCCATTCGGCCATTATATGACTTACATATGGACACAGTATAACATATAAAACAGTATTTTTCCGGAACTGTCGCAAAACACCCGGTGGCGCGAATAAACGCTTCCTGATCTCCTCTGAAACAGCAGTTATTCGTCATTTTTGCGGCATGCTTGACAGCAGGGGGGGCAATCCGCTACAATACATATGCTTGTGAGCTGATATTCCATGCAGCCCGCAACTCCAATTTCCGGATGGATCACTGGAAGGAGGAAATCCGAAATGAATCCTCATCTTTCTTTGTTATATCCTTTTTTCCTGTTCGCGGTCACGATATGTAATGTCTGGCCGCAGAAAATGGGATTCAAAGGTTTTGCGGCGCTTTATGCTCTGGTGCTTTTAGCCGCATTTCCCATACCCCTGTTGACATTCAGGCAATATGGGCTGTTCTGTGTTCTGCTGACGGTTTGCTTATACGGACTGGTGGCTTATCGGGATACCCGCCCGGAAAATATCTGTATGGGTCTTTTCGGGTGCGTATTTGCCGTTATTCTGGACAATGTGTTTTCGGGTCTGCGGCATCTGTTTTCCTTTGACCCTTCGCAGGCGGATCC
The DNA here is from genome assembly GCA_947177885.1 of uncultured Lachnospiraceae bacterium. The sequence goes on along the minus strand of CAMWWF010000074.1, from coordinate 6,222 downwards.
CGGTGTCGTGATTTGTGCTGCGGTTCTCCAGGTGATACTGCACTATATCATCACGCTGCTGTGTGGGAAGGCCATACGGCGGGGATTGCGGAACCGGAAGGGCGTGCTGCAGATCCGACAGGTATGGTATCTGATCGATGCGGCCCTGCTTCTGTTTCTGATCGTGTTTTTCTTTCACACGGGTGTCAGGGGAGCAGCTTCGGCTGCCGGCCGGATCTATTATAATGCGCTGCTCTTTGCGGGCTACTTTCTGGTGGCGGTTTTTCTGTCTCTTTCGATGTTTCGGGCCTACCGGGAAAAAACGCTGACGGAAACCAGGCAAAGGGCATTTCAGGATTTACAGGATTACACGCGCAATCTGGAAGCCATGTATGACGGACTGAGGTCCTTTAAGCACGATTACATCAATATCCTGGCATCGCTGTCCGGTTATATCGAGAACGGCGATATGGCAAAGCTGAGGGACTTCTTTGAAGAAAAGATCCTCCCCACCAAACATCTGATCACACAGGGAGATTGTAAGCTGAATCAGCTTGGCAATATCGAGGTGTTGGAGATCAAGAGTCTTCTTTCCGCCAAAATGATCCATGCGCATGAAATGGGGATCGACGTTACCATTGCCGTTCCCGACCGCATCTCCTGTTTTGCCATGGATACGGTGGACCTGGCCCGGATTCTCGGGATCTTCCTGGACAACGCCGTGGAAGCGGCCATGGAAGCGGCGCATCCGGAGGTGGGATTGACGATCCTCCAAAATCCGGACACCGTTGCGATCATGATCAGCAACAGTCTGGGGAACAGCGATCCGGAACTGCATAAACTGAAACAGCAGGGGTTTACCACAAAACAGGGCCATGCGGGGATCGGGCTTGCAAATGCGCAGAAAATAATCTGTCCGTATGACAATATACTATGGGAAACCGCCAGACAGGAGGGCTGCTTTACGCAGTGTCTGGAGATTGCCGGGGGAAAGGAGTAATATGCTTCATATTTATGTGTGTGAAGACGATGCCGCACAGCGGGAGGCTGTTGTGCAGATCATTCATAATACGGTGTTGATGGAAGAGCTGGATATGCAGCTTGCCCTTGACACTGCCGATCCCCATGAATTGCTGGAGGCGGTCCGGAACAGCCGCGTTACGGGGATTTATTTTCTTGACATTGATCTGAAATGTGACATGAACGGAATGCAGCTGGCCCGGCAGATCAGAAAATTCGATCCCCGCTGCTTCATCATATTTATAACCGCCCACTCGGAATTGAGCTATATGACATTCCAGTATCAGGTGGAGGCAATGGATTTCGTTCTGAAAGATAATCCCGCCGAGGCAAAAGTAAAGATCCGGGAGTGCCTGCTTCACGCCTGGGAGCGCCATACCCTGCAGACAAATAAGGTTTGCAAAACCTATACGATCAGGATCGGAGAGCGGAAGATCAGCGTTGATTATCAGGATATTCTCTTTTTTGAAACCTCCGGAAATATCCACAAGGTCGTTCTGCATGCCAAAGACCGTCAGATAGAATTCTCCGGTATGATGAAAGATCTGGAGAACACGCTGGATGACAGCTTCGTCCGCTGCCACCGCTCCTTTCTTGTGAACAGAAATAACATCAAAGAGGTGGATACAAAGACCCGGACCATCTGTTTTGTCAACGGAGAGACCTGTCTCATGTCTACCCGTATGATGAAAGGAATCTGATCCCGGGAAAAGCGATATCATCGGGAGAGCATGGAAGTCGCAGAAAAAACAGCTTGACTTTTTTCCGGTTCTGTTATTTAATCTTTGTAAATGAATTCCGCTCACCCGGGAGAGCGGTCCTATTCAATACTCATGAGCGATGAAATCGGATGCTTTGTCCGAAGCACCTCTCACTCGTGAGCCGGGTTGCATGGCAGTTTTTTTGTGACCGCGGGTATAAATACGGAAAAGCGCAGAAGAAGATGAGTAGGGATTGAAAACCATCAGAGAGGGATTCGGTTGGTGAAAGAATCTCAGGCAATAGATCCTGAACGTGGCTTTGGAGCTGCATATATGAGAAAGTCAAGGTAGTATATGCCGGAGTCGTTCACGTTAGCGAACAAGATGAGTAACTTTAAGGTGGTACCGCGTTGAACAGCCCTTAATAACATATGTTATTAAGGGCTGTTTTTTTTCGGACGCCAGTCCGGCCAGCGCCCGCAGTGTTTCGGACGCGGGAATGGCCGAAATGGCTCTGCCGCTTAAGGCGCCGACAGGGCAGTTGCGGAACTGAACTCCCATGCAGCTGATCGCACCATCATGAGTAAGCGTCCGGGAGTCGGAACTTTTACGGTTAATACAATAAAATGACATTTGAATGGAGGGACATATTTATGCTTTCAAAGAAATATAAGGCATCCGAATCGGAAAAGAAATGGCAGGATTTCTGGCAGGAGAAAGGGCTCTATCGGTTTGACACGGATTCAGGGCAGCCGGTTTATTCCATCGACACACCGCCGCCGACCGTGAACGGGAAGATCCATACGGGCCATATCTTTTCCTACTCCCAGGCGGAGTTTATGGCAAGATATAAGAGAATGAAGGGATATAATGTCTTTTATCCTTTCGGATTTGACGACAACGGCCTGCCCACGGAGAGACTGGTTGAGAAGACTCATGGGATCAAAGCCCACGAAACCACAAGGGAACATTTCACTGAGCTGTGCCTGAACGAAACAGAGAAACTGGAGAAGCAGTTTAAAGAGCTGTTTCTCTCCGCAGGATTCAGCTGTGACTGGGAGCATGAGTATTCCACGATCAGTCCGAAGGCCCAGATCACCTCCCAGAAATCATTTATCGATCTGTACAAAAAGAAAAAAGTATACTTCTCGGAAGCACCGGCACTGTGGTGTACGGAATGTCGGACAGCCATAGCTCAGGCGGAGCTGGAGACAAAGGAAATTCCGTCGGTCTTTCACTATCTGAAATTTTTTACAGACGGAACGGACGGGGAATACGTGGAGATCGCGACCACCAGACCGGAGTTGCTGGCGGCCTGCCAGTGCATCTTTATCCATCCGGAAGATGAAAAGAACAGGCATCTTTTGGGCAGGAAGATACAGGTACCGCTTTTTGGCTTTACGGTTCCGGTCATGGAAGATGACAGGGTGGAATCGGGGAAGGGCTCCGGTGTGGTTATGTGCTGTACCTTCGGCGACCTGACGGATCTGGAATGGTACAAAAAGCATAAGCTGGAGTTCAAAGAGGCAATCCTTCCGGACGGCACCATGTCCCCGCTGTGCGGAAAATATGCGGGGATGTCCGTACCGGACGCCAGAAAGGCCATGATAGAGGATCTGATCCGGGAGGGGCATATGATCAGGCAGGAGGAGATCGCCCATAATGTGGCTACACATGAAAGATGCGGAACTCCTATGGAGATCACCATTAAAAAGCAGTGGTTCATTGACATCCTTTCCAACAAGGAAGCGTATATTGAGGCAGGAAACAAGATCAACTGGTACCCGGCGCATATGCAGGCCCGGTACACGAACTGGGTTGAGAATCTGGAATGGGACTGGTGTATCTCGAGACAGAGATATTTCGGAGTGCCCTTTCCCGTATGGTATTGCAGATCCTGCGGAGAGGTAATGGTTCCAGAGACAGAAGAGCTGCCCGTCAATCCGTTAAAGGACAGACCGGCAGGAAAATGCAGTTGCGGCTGCGGCGATTTTGAACCGGAGAAGGACATTATGGATACCTGGGCCACATCCTCCGTCACGCCGCTGATCAATCTGGACTGGTACAGAGACGATCTGTTCCGGAAGGATATGTCGCCTATGAGCTTAAGGCCCAACGCCCATGATATCATCCGGACCTGGGACTTTTACACCATTGTGAAAAGCTTGTATCACACGGAAAGGATTCCCTGGAATGACGTGATGATATCGGGGCATGTGATGGCCTCCAAAGGAGAGAAGTTCAGCAAGAAAAAAGGGAATTCCAGTCTGGAGCCGGCGGAGCTGATCAGAGAGGTTTCGGCGGACGCGGTCAGACTCTGGGCCGCATCCGGAAGTCTGGGAAATGATATTGTCTTTTCCGAAGAGGAATTCAGAAATGCCAACAAGCTGATCAATAAGGTGTGGAATGCGGCTAAATTTGTGATCCTGCAGCTGGAGGGATTTGAGAAAAAGGACGATAACGGCAATCCGGTAATGCTGAACCCGTTTCACAGGGAAGAGGAAGTGGAGCTCCTGGTCATGGACCGGTGGGTGATGAGCTCCTATAACAGAATGCTTGCCCGCTTTGAGAAATATCTTGCAAAGTATGAGATAGGGCTTGCTCTTGGGGAGCTTGAGAAATTCTTCTGGAGCTTCTGTGATGATTATATCGAGATCATTAAAAACAGGGTATACAAGCCTGAGATCTACGGGGAGAATGCAAGAAAGTCCGGGCTGTACGCGTCCTATCACACCCTGCTGGGGATGCTGAAATGCTTTGCCATATATATCCCCCATGTGACGGAAGAGATATATCAGGGATACTTTGCCGGGCAGGAAGAGGCGGTATCCATTCACAGATCTCTGATCGGTCCCGTCCCTGTCACATCCGAAACCGCGGATCAGGATTTTGAGGTCGGGGAAACAGCGGTAAAGATCATTTCCGAGTTGAGAAAATACAAATCAGAGCATAATCTTTCTTTGAAGGAGGAAATGGAAACAGTAAGTGTGCAGCTTGAAAAAGAGATCGATCTCAGGGATGCGGCGGAGGACATTAAGGCCACCTGTTCCTGTAAGAAGATGACGCTGCAGGCAGGCGGCACATTCAGGGTGACAGTCACATCTTAGCAAGAGCGTTTCCCGATATTTCTGTACGAGAACGGAAAAGTATGGTAAAATAAGGCAGATGCTTCTTCGGGGATTTGACGTGCGAGAGCGAAAATCTCAGATTTTCCGGGGCTCTGCCTGTAACTTGCGGTAAATATGGCAGAATGATTTAAACAATAAATTATGAGAGGGAACAGGAATGGACAACAACTACAATCAACAGACCAATGTAAATCCGGATCCGCAGGGAAACACATACCAACAGGGGAATTCAGATCAACGGAACGCTCCATACCGGCAGACAGACCCATACGGGAATAACAGCTATGGCAATTATGGCGGCGCTTATCATTCGGACGGCGGTCCGGATTCCCGGAAGGCCCCCAATATCTTCCAACAGTTTGTCATTTCCTTCATGCCGCCCCAATACGGCAGACTGACGAAGGTCAGGACCGGAAGCATGATCGGTTTTGTGACGCTGCTGGCTCTGATCGCTACCATGATCTCATTTGTCAGTCTGGTATTCAGCTTTGGCTCCATAGACAGGAACGAGTGGGAGAGGGCGCTGCCGGATTTCGAGATAAAGGACGGCAGATTATATCTTGATGAGGATTTCATACTTGACGAAAGCAATACATTCATATATATGACGGATAAAGTGAGTGGATTTTCCTATGACGATGCGTCTTCCATAGCGGCGGAAGGTTATCGGAACATTCTTCTGGTAGGCCGGGACGGTCTTTCCGTCATGCAGGACAGGGAGTATCAGCAGGGCAGGTTCAGCGACTTGGGGAGCGATCTGGAGATCAGCAGAGACTGGATCGTTGATACATTTATGCCCATTATGGTGGTTCTGGTGGTGATCGGATATATTATCTTCTTTGTGGGAAGAGTTTTCTGGTACTTTCTGTGCGCGGCGATCTATCTGGTGTTCGCTCTGATCATTGCCTCTGTTATGAAGAAGCAGCAGTCTGCAGGAGCGCTGTTCCGTATAGCAGTGTATTCCAAAGTGCTGATGTTTGTGGTGGCAACACTTCTCAGTGTGATTCCCGTTGTGGGCTTTTCGGTGCCCTTTATGCTGAGGATTGTCATTACGATAGGATTTATGGGCTTTGCGATCGCGAAACTGCCCGATCATCATTGATTTCCGATTACGGAAGGTTGTTTAAAAGGGAGCAGTATCATCTGCAGGAGCCTGCCTATGAAGATTACAGATCTGCGTATACAAAATTTCAAATCCATCCATGACATGTACATTCCCGATATTGAAAACGCCCTGATCCTGGTGGGACAGAACAATACCGGGAAGACTACCGTGCTGGACGCCATCCGCGCGGTGGGCGGCGGGTATAAGATAACCCCTGATGATTTCGGGGAGGCGGGAGCCAAGATCAGGATCCGTGTCACACTTTCCTTTACGGAGGAGGACATGGAAC
>CAMWWF010000073.1 GCA_947177885.1 uncultured Lachnospiraceae bacterium | reverse complement strand
GTAGAGCACTTCACTCGTAATGAAGGGGTCGTGGGTTCGAGTCCCATTTTCAGCTTACTGTTTGAAGCAGGGAATTCTGATGATATCGGATTTTCCCTGTTTTTTGTTTCAGTCAGTCTGCTTCGGAATCACATGTATACCTGCTCCGGCAGTCGATTCCGGCCAGGCGCACACAGGTTATGTAAGGCCCGAAAGCGTTTGCTTTTTGGCCTTTTCCTTTACATCTTAAATTTCTTCCGAATATGATGCTCGATCATCTGTATGGACTTATAGAATCCCAGAGCGATAATGCACAGAATGATAATGCTGGTGATCACCATATCCAGCTGGAAGACCTGGGAGCCGTAGATGATCAGATAACCCAGTCCCCGTCTGGCGGCCAGAAATTCTCCGATGATCACGCCTACCAGCGCCAGCCCGATATTTACCTTTGCGGTACTCAGCAAAATGGGAATGGAGCCGGGAAGCACCACCTTGGTGAAAGCGTTTCTTTTGCTGCCGCCCAGGGTGTAGATCAAAGTGATCTTTTCCGGATCCACCTGCTGGAAGCCGGTATAGAAACTGATGATAGAGCCAAATACAGCTACAGATATACCGGCTACGATGATCGTAGGGGTCCCTGTACCCAGCCAGACGATAAAGAGCGGCGCCAGAGCCGATTTGGGCAGACTGTTCAGCACCACCAGATAGGGCTCCAGCACTTCGGACATCCTGTGGGAATACCACAACAGGGTGGCAGCCAGCAGACTGAACAGCAGTACCAGAAGAAAGCTCACAATGGTCTCAAACAGAGTGACGCCGATGTGGGACAGCAGGGCATTTGTCTTCAACTGTTCCACGCAGCAGAGCAGGACGCGGCTGGGGCTTGCGAAGAAGAAGCTGTCAATCCATCCCAGATAAGCGCTGGTCTCCCAGAGGATCAGAAACAGCACAAAGATTGTGATACGCATGGTGGAAATCTGATGGTGATGGCGGCGGTGGTTTTTGACAAATTCCTCCTGTTTTGTTAATTCATGTCTGGAATCGTTTTTCTTTGTCTTAACTGTCATTGTTCAGATCCTCCCACAGTTGATTGAAATATTGCTGAAATTCCGGTGCGTTTCTGGACGCAAGGGGAGAGTCGTCCTTCAGGGTGAGCCGAATGGGCATCTGAGCCTTCACTGTGGCCGGGCGGTTGGACAGTATGATAACTCTGTCGGCAAGACTGATGGCTTCCGAGAGATCATGGGTAATGATGATCATGGTCTTTCCCGCGGCACGGATCAGCCTGCAGATATCAGCGGAGACGAACAGCCTTGTCTGGTAATCCAGTGCGCTGAAAGGCTCATCCAGTAAGAGGAGCTGGGGATCCAGTGCCAGTGTGCGGATCAGAGCGGCACGCTGTTTCATGCCTCCGGACAGTTCGCTGGGCCGCTTTTCCCGGAACTTTTCCAGACCGTAGTCCACAAGTAGACGATTCACCGTCTCCAGTCTGTCGGGAGTCATCATATGGTTGATCTCCAGACCGAGGATGACATTTTTATAGACAGTCCGCCATTCAAAAAGGTGATCTCTCTGGAGCATGTAGCCGATCCTCGGATAAGCCAGTGAGCCGTCCGGATTATTGACCACAATGGTTCCCTGTTCCGGAGAGAGCAGCCCCGCAATGATGGACAGAAGAGTGGATTTCCCGCAGCCGCTTGGGCCTACAATGGCGATGAATTCCCCTTCCTGAACGCCGAAGGAAATATTGGTCAGCGCCCGTGTCTCACCGTGAAGACTGTGATAGGAATAGCCGATATTTTTTAATTCCAGTATCGTCTGCATAAAAACACTTCCTTTTTCATTTATATTATGATATGCGTTTCGGAAAGTAAGGTGCGGGCCGTCAGCGGTTTCGCGGTATATGCCTGACGCGGGCCGTTTCTCTGTAAGTTGTCGTGATGTAATCAGTTCAGCGACCTGCCTGAACTGTTATATCATGAGCCGGGTGAACGTTAACGCCCGCCATTTGCTATATTGCATTACCTGCATTTTTATGGTAATATCAACTTTAAGCCTGTAAGTCAGCAGCCCCTCCGCAGGCAGCGGGCCGCTGACCCTCGCGGCATTCGCCGGATGTACGTGCGGGCACGTCTGCCTGGCTCATTGCCCGGGGGGATCAATGGTATTTGATCCTACAGATTTTCCGGATACACGAAAGAGTAATGAAAGAACCTGACTGGTTGAAAATGGAGGCTGTTATGGCACAATTGTGGGGAGGGCGCTTTACAAAAGAGACGGATAAAATGGTCTATGACTTTAACGCGTCCATTCGTTTTGATAAGAGATTTTTTCATCAGGATATTGACGGCAGCATCGCCCATGTGACCATGCTGGCGAAGCAGGCGGTCCTGACCATGGAGGAGCGGGATAAGATCATCGGCGGGCTGTTGGGCATCCGTGAGGATGTGGAAAAGGGACAGCTTGAGATCGATGAGACATGCGAAGATATCCACAGCTTTGTGGAGGCCACGCTGATCGAACGCATCGGGGAAGCGGGAAAGAAACTTCACACGGGGAGAAGCCGTAACGATCAGGTGGCTCTGGACATGAGACTCTACACAAGACTGCAGGTCATTGAGACGGATGCCTTGCTGAAGACGCTGCTGGAGGCGCTCCTTGCCGTTATGGAGGAAAATCTGGAGACATACATGCCCGGATTTACCCATCTGCAGAAGGCACAGCCTGTGACACTGGCACATCACTTTGGCGCCTATTTTGAGATGTTCAAACGGGACAGACAGAGGATGACGGATATCTATAAGAGGATGAATTATTGCCCGCTGGGTGCAGGCGCGCTGGCGGGGACCACTTATCCTCTGGACAGAATGTTTTCCGCGGAGATCATGGGCTTCTATGGGCCGACGCTGAACAGCATGGATTCCGTGTCCGACAGGGATTATCTGATAGAATTTTTATCGGCGCTTGCCACCATAATGATGCATTTGAGCCGTTTCAGCGAGGAGATCATCGTATGGAATTCCAACGAATATCAGTTTGTGGAGATTGATGACGCCTATTCTACGGGAAGCAGCATCATGCCCCAGAAGAAGAATCCCGACATTGCGGAACTGGTGAGAGGCAAGACGGGACGGGTCTACGGAGCGCTGATGGCGCTGCTCACCACCATGAAGGGAATTCCGCTGGCATACAATAAGGATATGCAGGAGGATAAGGAAATGGCGTTTGATGCCATGGATACGGTGCAGGATTGTCTGACACTTTTTACAGGGATGATCCGTACCATGAAGTTCCGAGAGGAGCGCATGGCATCCAGTGCCATGAACGGTTTTACCAATGCCACCGACGCGGCGGATTATCTGGTGAACAAAGGCGTGCCGTTCCGGGATGCCCATGGGATCATCGGCAGGCTGGTGCTGTACTGCATTGAGAAAAATACTTCCATAGACGCCCTGTCCTTATCGGAACTGCAGGTCATCAGTGATAAATTTGAGGAGGATATCTATGACGCGGTATCCCTCAGGACATGTGTGGAGAAGAGACTGACAGTGGGCGCTCCCGGATCGGAGGCCATGAAACAGGTGATCGCGGTGCATAAGGAATATTTGAGACAGGAAGATTTGTATGACGCCATGCCCAAGGGATGAGACTTATGGAGTACTTGCATAAAAGCCCATAACCTGATCGTAAACAGAATCATTTCGGATGACCATTTAAAAGCATATGTTATAGGATGATAAAAGATCAAAAAATGAATAAGTTACGGGGTGTATGTAACAGAGGAGGAAAAGATGAGTGAAAAATTAAAGGTTGGTATTTTAGGCGGAACAGGGATGGTGGGACAGAGATTTATCGCCCTGCTCCAGGATCATCCCTGGTTTGAGGTGACTACTGTTGCGGCAAGTCCCCGTTCCGCGGGAAAGACATATGAGGAGGCAGTGGGCGGCAGATGGAAAATGGATACGCCCATGCCGGAGGCGGTGAAGAAGCTTGTGGTCATGAATGTCAACGAGGTGGAGAAGGTTGCCGCTCAGGTTGATTTCGTGTTCAGCGCGGTGGACATGACCAAGGATGAGATCAGAAAGATCGAGGAAGATTACGCAAGGACGGAGACACCTGTGGTGTCCAACAACAGCGCTCACCGCTGGACTCCCGATGTTCCCATGGTAGTGCCGGAGATCAATCCGGAGCATATGCAGGTCATTGAGTCTCAGAAGAAGCGCTTGGGAACCACCCGAGGCTTTGTGGCGGTAAAGCCCAATTGCTCCATTCAGAGCTATGCGCCGGTGCTCACGGCCTGGAAGGAATTCGAGCCCTATGAGGTGGTTGCCACCACTTATCAGGCAATCTCCGGTGCAGGCAAGACCTTTAAGGACTGGCCGGAAATGGAAGGAAATATCATACCCTATATCGGCGGGGAGGAGGAGAAGAGCGAGAAAGAGCCTCTGCGTCTCTGGGGGAAGATCGAGAACGGCGAGATCGTTCCTGCCGTAAGCCCTGTGATCACCTGTCAGTGTATCCGCGTGCCTGTATTGAACGGCCATACCGCCGCCGTATTTGTAAAATTCCGGAAGAAGCCCACTAAGGAGCAGCTGATCGAGAAGCTGAGAAGCTTCAGCGGCGAGCCTCAGAGGCTGGAACTTCCCAGCGCGCCGAAGCAGTTTATCCAATATCTGGAGGAGGATAACCGCCCTCAGGTAACGATGGATGTTGACTATGAAAACGGAATGGGTGTTAGTGTTGGCCGTCTGCGGGAGGATACGGTATACGATTATAAGTTTGTAGGACTTTCCCATAATACAGTGCGCGGCGCCGCAGGCGGGGCAGTGCTCTGTGCGGAGCTTTTGAAGGCACAGGGGTATATTACGGCGCGAACCTGACAACACGCTCCGGCATTGGTTTTGAAATGTTCAGCGTTTGCTGTCGGCCGCACAACCTGTAAAGACATGCGGATGGGTGTATGGTATTTTTTACAAGTCCGCCATTGGGGTTCTCCAAACGCATCATAGGGCTTCTTGTGCGGCGGGAATGAGGGGAAATATGAGTGAACTGCACTATCAGTTGGATCTGCTGAAGGCAATGAACCAGAAGCTTACAGAGAAGGAGAGGATGTACCACACAGTCTTTGAATCGGCTGTGGGTGCATTCCTTTACTATTCTTTTGAGCGGAATCAGGTTGTAACTCTGGGACAGTGGAAAGAGTTTTTTGACTTTGAGATTCGTGATCCAAAGGAAATATCCAGGCTTATTGATGTGGTTGATGAGGCTTATGCAATGGCGCTCCGGGATGTCCTTTATCTTGAGAAGACGGGGCAGGAGGCCGCTTCCGCGGAGTGTATGCTGAAGGGCACTAAGATATGGCTGTTATTTCGATCCAAAGTCTATTATAAGGAGGACGGCCGACTCGCTGACAAAGTAATCGATATAAATAATGTGACAAAATTCCGAATCCAGAATGAAGAACTGACTTATATGGCTTACTACGACAGTATAACAGGGCTTTTCAGTCGGAATTATTTCGTGCGTTTGCTGGGAGACTATGTGCGGACGGCGGCGGAGACGGACAGTATTGTCAGTGTTATGATGATCGATCTGGATGATTTTCATAAGATCAATGACGGCCAGGGTATGGTAGTGGGGGATGAACTGATCCAGCAGTTCGGAAGCTATCTGAAGGAGCTCTGTGCGGCATGGGATGCCACAGGATGCCATCTGCACACGGATGTCTATCTGATCGCGATCTATGATCCGTCAGGGGAGCGTACCATGGAGAATCTGCACAAAGAGATCCAGCAAAGGATACGCAGGCCTTTCAGATTAAGTAACGGACAGGAGCTCCAGATCACTTTCAGTGCGGGCGTGGCGGAATTTCCGGAGGCTTCCAGGTCAGCCATTGAACTGATCAATTGTGCGGAGATTATGGTCTTCAAGAGTAAGGCCATGGGCAAAAATATTATCCAGTATTTCAATACGCCTGTCCTGCAGGAATTTCTGCGCACGGCGGAACTGGAGTCGAAACTGAAGGAGGCCGTGTTCCGCCACAGCTTTCAGATGTATTATCAGCCGCAGTATTTCGCGGGAAACAGGAAGTTGCGCGGGATGGAGGCCCTGATCCGCTGGAAGGACGGTAAGGAAGGCATGATCAGCCCGGCTGTCTTTATTCCCATTGCGGAAAAGAACGGAGCCATTATTCCGATCGGGCAGTGGGTGGTGGAACAGAGTATCCGGCAGTATGCCCAATGGCGTAAGCGTTTCGGATATCCTTTCATCATGTCCATCAATATTTCGGCGCTTCAATACAGCAGGGAAGATTTTGTGGATGCAGTGATCGGAGTGATCAAAAAATACGATGTTTCCCCGGCGGAAATAGAATTGGAGATCACGGAGACAATACTGATAGAAGATTTTCAGGCTGTCTATGATAAACTGATGATATTGCGGAAGTTTGGAATCAGGATCTCACTGGATGATTTCGGAACCGGTTTTTCCTCTCTGTCCTACCTGAAAAGGCTACCCATTGATACCCTGAAGATCGATAAGTCCTTTATTGACACCGTGCTCACGGATTCCGCCACCAGAGTGATCACGGAAGCCATCATCAATATGGTAAAAGCGCTGGGGTTTGAATCGGTGGCGGAAGGCGTGGAAGAGGAAAAACAATATGAATACCTGTATTCTATAGGCTGTGATGTAATCCAGGGCTATTTGTTCGGTAAGCCGTTGTCCGCCGAAGACGTGGAGACGGTATTGACTTCCGCTTTTTGACAAAGTGTGTGATACAGATCAGCCACAGCTGGCAGGAATGTTACAGGAATGATCGAAGCAGGAGTAAGTCTGTTTGAGGATAAAGAGAGAGGGATCGCGTGAGAAAGTTTGTAGGACGCAGTACGGAGCTGCAGTTTCTAAATGAATATTTTCAGCGTGAAGGCAGTCAGATCCTTGTGGTATACGGGGGGAAGGGAGTGGGAAAGACCGCCCTTTTGCAGGAATTCTGCAGGGATAAGAAGCATACCTATTTTCTTGCCAGAGCCTGCTCGGAGAGGGAACAGCGTTTCCAGTGGGCGGCAGAGCTGTGCAATCTGGGAAAGGAACTTGGCAGGTATCCTGAGTATGCGGAACTGTTCGAAAATGCGACGGTTCGGAAGGAGACGGCGAAACAGATAGTGGTCATTGACGAATTTCATCATGTGGTGAAGGGTGACAGTTCTTTCTTTGAGGAGTTGATCCGGTATGTGGAGGGCAGACTGCTCAGCCGCCCTGTGATGGTGGTGCTGGTGACATCCGCCTCCGGCTGGGTGGAAAATACCATGGTAAGCAAGATAGGGCGGAGCGCCGTTGCCATCAACGGCTGGATGAAAGTCAGGGAGATGGCGCTGACGGAGCTGGCACAGCTCTTTCCCGGATATTCCAAGGAGGACTGTATCGGCAATTATGCGGTTCTGGGAGGCATACCGGGGTACTGGATGTGCTTTTCCCAGGAGTTGAATACCGGTGAAAATATCATTCGGAATGTTTTGCGTCAGGAAAGCCGTCTGTATGAGGAAATGTCAGTGTTTCTGTTGGAGGAACTCAGGGAGCCGGCGGTGTATAATACGATTCTTGCCGCTATGGCAAGGGACTGCAATAAGCTGAATGATATTTATAAGCACACAGGCTTTTCCAGGGCGAAGATCAGTGTCTATCTGAAAAACCTGATGGAGCTGGATCTTGTGGAAAAGGTTTTTTCTTATGAGACAGCGGGCAGAGTGGAGACTCAAAAGGGAATTTACCGGATCTCCAATTCTTATGTGAAGTTTTATTTTCGATATCTTTTCTCCGGTATGAGCGATCTGCGGCAGCTCACCCCGGAAGAGTTCTATGAACAGAGGATAGCCCCTTCCTTTTCCCTGTATGCGGATGAAGCTTATCGGAAGGTCTGCCGGGAGCAGATAGGCCGGTTTTGTCACAAGGCGGGTGAATGGCTGGGAAAATCGGGGACTATCGATGTGGTTGCTGCAGATGCGGAGGGGAAGCTTACGGTGGCATCCTGCTCTTACGCAAAGCAGATGACGTATGAGGATTATGAATGGCTGCTGTTCTGCATGAAGAAAGCCAGAGTAAAGAGCAGCGATATCAGGATGTACTGCGAAAAAGGGTTCGATGAGGCCTTGCAGGAGGCGGCGGCACAGGGGAAAGTAAAGCTGTTCACTGTTTCGCTGGATGAAGGACGGTAGTTTGTGGGAAAAAGTTTATTTATTGCGGAAAAACCAAGCGTTGCAAGAGAATTTGCCAACGCCCTTAAAATAAATATGAGGTCTCGTGACGGTTATCTGGAATCGGAGAACGCCATTGTCACATGGTGTGTGGGCCATCTGGTGACTATGAGCTATCCCGAGGTCTATGACGAAAGATACAGAAGGTGGAGCTTTGACACCATCCCTTTTCTTCCGGAAGAATTTAAATATGAGGTGATAGACAGTTCCAGAAAGCAGTATGATATAGTAAGCTCCCTGATGAAACGTGAGGATGTGACTACGATCTATGTGTGCACGGACTCCGGGCGTGAGGGAGAGTATATATACCGTCTGGTGGAACAGATGTCGGGAGTAAAGGGCAAGGACCGGCGCCGTGTGTGGATCGACTCTCAGACGGAAGAGGAGATCTTAAGAGGAATCCGCGAAGCCAGGGACTTAAAGGAGTATGACAGCCTGAGTGACGCGGCTTATCTGCGGGCTAAGGAAGATTATCTCATGGGAATCAATTTTTCCAGGGCTTTGACCTTAAAGTATGGGCGGAGCGTGAAGGATTACCTGAAACGTGACAGGGCGGTGATCTCTGTGGGCCGTGTCATGACCTGTGTCCTGGGGATCGTTGTCAACAGGGAACGGGAGATACGGACGTTTGTGAAGACGCCCTTTTACCGTGTGCTGGGCAGCTTCAGGCTCCGGGATAAGTCTCTTTCCGGTGAGTGGAAGGCGGTGGAGGGATCTCCGTATTACGCGTCGCCGAAGCTCTATAAGGAAAACGGGTTTAAGGAAAAAGAGAGCGCGGAACAGTTGATCGCACATCTGTGGGAGGAGCCTGTGGGGGATGTGGTGGTGGAATCCATAGAGCGGAAGAAGGAAAATAAGAATCCGCCCCTCCTGTATAATCTTGCAGAGCTGCAGAACGACTGTTCCAAATACTTTAAGATCAGCCCGGATGAGACGCTGCGGATCATTCAGGAGCTGTATGAGAAGAAGATGGTGACTTATCCCAGAACCGATGCCCGTGTGCTCTCCACGGCGGTGGCGAAGGAAATCCATAAGAATATCGGGGGCTTGCGCAATTATGCCCCGGCGGCGGTCTTTGCGGCGGAAATCCTGAATAGCGGAAGCTATAAGGGAATTGCCAAAACGCGGTATGTAAATGACAAACAGATCACGGATCACTATGCGGTGATTCCCACGGGACAGGGCTTAAATAATCTGAACAGTCTTCCGGGAGTCTCCGCAAAGGTCTATGAGATCATTGTGCGCAGGTTTCTGAGCATTTTCTACCCGGCGGCGGTGTATCGGAAATTTGCCCTTACCGTGAAAGTAAAGGAGGAAAAGTTTTTCTCCAATTTCAAGGTGTTGGAGGAAGAGGGATATTTAAAGGTTGCGGTTCCTTCCTTTAAGAAAGATAATATGGCAGCCGGTCAGGAAAGCAGAACCGGTGGAAAGCCGGGCGAAGGCAGGGAAACCGGAAGCTCTGGCGGGGACGGGAGTGCGGGAAGCAGCGGAAGCTCTGGCGGGGACGGGAGTGCGGGAAGCAGCGGAAGCTCTGGCGGAAACAAAGGGAAGGATACCGGAGAAGGCGGAGAAATGGATGCCGGGTGCGACGAGGCGCTTTTAAAGCTCCTTATGGCACTGAAAAAGGGCACCCGTGTGACAGTGGACTCCTACGAGATCAAAGAGGGTGAGACTTCGCCGCCCAAAAGGTACACATCGGGAAGCATCATCCTGACCATGGAGAATGCAGGTCAGTTTATTGAGGACGAGGAGCTCCGTGCCCAGATCAAGGGGAGCGGCATCGGGACCAGTGCCACCCGCGCGGAAATCCTGAAAAAACTGGTGAACATTGAGTATCTGGCCCTGAATAAGAAGACCCAGGTGCTGACGCCTACCCTTATGGGAGAGATGATCTATGATGTGGTAAACGGCTCCATCAGGGCGCTTTTAGACCCCTCTCTGACGGCAAGCTGGGAGAAGGGGTTGACTATGGTGGCGGCAGGAGATATCACCTCCGAGGAATATATGGCGAAGCTCACCGGCTTTGTAGGCAGGAGGACGGAATATGTGAAGCAGCTGAATAATCAACGCTCGCTGTACGGTCAGTTTAATGCCGCTGCGGAGAATTATAAGAAGTAAAAGTAATAAAAAAGAAGAGTGGGAGAGATGAAAAGATGAATAATTGTATCACAGTATCAGAATTATATGATCTGAACCAGACTATTGCTTCGGAATTATTCCGGGATGTGGTGTATCCCTGGGAGGTGCTGCCCGGGATCCACGATTTTATCATAGAACTTGGAAAGTCATTGCCGGAGGATATTTTCGAGGAGAGAGGTGAGAATATCTGGGTGGCAAAAAGTGCAAAAGTCGCGCCCACGGCATGTCTGAACGGTCCCCGGAT
>CAMWWF010000072.1 GCA_947177885.1 uncultured Lachnospiraceae bacterium | reverse complement strand
GCTCCATATGGATGTGAGCAAAGGGGCAGCTCTGCAGGGCAATCCTTTTATGGCATTCCAGGCATACCGCGTAATGGGTATGTTCTCCCCGATTCAGTTCGTAAACCATGGTTCCATCTCCCATCCATGCGGACTTGGACACAATACCCTTTTCCTCAAAGGCAGTCAGGATCCTGTAGATAGTGGAAAGCGCGTATTCTTCGCCATCCGCCAGCTTTTCCGACAGATGATAGATCTGCACCGCAGTGAGCGGTTCTGCTGCCTTCTGCAGTACGGTATACACATTCTTCCGTTGTTTTGTCCACTTTATCCCCTGCGGGTATTCTATCTCTTTCTTTTCCTCCATCATCGATCACCATGTCCTTCTACAGCTTATGCTCTTTGGATCCACAGGCACAAATTCGTTTCCTACACTGCCAATCCTACCATAATTCCAACCGAAACACCAATAAAATACAGCAGTCCCAGGATCTTCAGATTCTCTTTTCTGTCATGATTTACACGAAACAGGATCAGCAGTCCCACTCCCGTACCGGTAAGCAGCCCCGACAGCATGGCGCCTGTGCCGACCACACCCTCCAGATACAGCTGGGTGATCGCTACAGAGCCCGCACAGTTGGGGATCAGACCCACTATACCTGCCAGAACGGGCCCCAGTATCCTGCGGTTCAATATCAGACCCGCCAGCACATCCTCCCCAACAAAGAAAAAGAGCAGATTCAGCAAAAAAGTAATGATCAGAATAAAGAATCCGATCTGCACCGTATGAACCAGCGCGGAGCGGAATATACTCCCCTCCTCACAGTGACAATGCTCCTGCTCACAGATTTCGTGGATATGATGGTCTTCCGCCTTATGAGAGGAAAAGATTATATCAATGACAGATCCCGCAATAATACCGATTGCCGCCTTTGCCAGCAAAATAAACACAATCGTTCGCACAGGCGCCTGCTCTGAGATCAGGATGGGCAGCATCTCGTCAGAGGTTGACAGATAAATGGCGATCAACGTTCCCAATGTGATCACTCTTCCGGTGTAAAGATTGGAGGCCGCCGCGGAAAAGCCGCACTGAGGCACGATTCCCAGTGTCCCGCCGATCACAGGCCCGAACTTCCCCGCTTTTCGCACCAGCCTCTGCGCCTTCTGCCCGGTTTTATGTTCCAGATATTCCATAGCCAGATAGGTCAGAAACAGAAACGGAATCAACTTTACCGTATCCAGCAGTGTATCTATCACAACATCACACATAATATGTCTCCATTTCATAGTAATCCCCTCATGTATCTGACTGTACCGCCATACATGAGCGATCAAATGTTTATCGCGCTCCAAACGCAAATGAATCGCATTTGCATTTAGTACTATACCACATTTCTATGACTTGTCAAGCATTTTCTCCATAGTAGAATATTGTCGAGACAGCTGCATCCTGCAAAGTCGTTTTCCATGCGTATAGATGATCGTTTCAACATTTTAACCTCCCTTCACTACTAATACTGTGGAGATATGCAAAAGGCTACAAATTAAATTATACCATTTCCCCAAATGTATGATAGAATATATCTGATACAGGTATTTGTCAGTGTGCTGACCGCACTGCATCCGGTGAGACCTCATAAAATACTCTTTCACCGGTGTGACAGTCCGCGGGATACCATTTCGTTGCACTGACAGCAGGGGAACAGATCATGAGACCAGCAGACACTTTGAAAAAGAATATCCGCTTTCCCGTCGGCAGCATTCAGAAAAGAATACTGCTTATTACCACATCCTGTCTGCTCTGCATGTGTGTCATCATTGCTTCCGTAAGTTACTATATCTTCCAGAACTATCTGCAGAACAGCCTGATCCACTCTACCGAGGCAAGCCTGCAGCTGCTTTCGGATTCCATTAACGGCAATATGGATGATATTTCGCAGATTGTACGATTCTGCCAGACCAATGCCAATATTGCCACTTATATAAAGAAGAATCCCAACCCCGGCTCCGTGCTGTCCGTGTCCACCTATGACCGTATATACGAGGAATACAGCAATAATCCGTCCAACGACTATATCAACAGACTGGCAGTGATCACCGATGAGCACTTTTTGCAGATTGTCAGCGCTGCCTATTCATCCACTGCCGATCTGTCCGCTGAAGTTCCGAAACTGCCTTACTTTGATACACTGTTAGAAGCATCCGGATATGATTTTTCCACCGGATTTGTGAAAGATCCCTTTTACCGCAACGGCAAATGTATGCTGCCAATCATCAGACCCATAACCTACCAGTACAATTCCGTTCGGGGAGGAGTCCTCTTTCTGGAAATTTCCTCCGATTTATTTACCAATGCGCTGAAGCGTTATACCACTGCAGAAGACAGCTATATGTACCTGTCCATAGGAGGGCACAATTACATATACAGGGACGGTCACCTCACCGAAACGGATGTCTCTTATGAGGTAACTCAGGATCTGTCCTCCTCTGCACTGATCGACAATATGCGCGTCTGCGAGGTCAGGGATGCTGAAAAGACCAGACTGGTAGTGATATCGCCACTAGATATGCCCGACTGTTATATCGGGCAAAGCATCTCCGGCTCAGAGCTGCGCGACCAGCAGCTCCTGCTATGGCTTATACTCGCGGGCACTCTGATCAGCATTGTGGGCATCGGTATCCTGCTGATGATCATCCTGAACCGCATGATCAATGTCCCCGTCTCCAAGATCAGGGCAAAAATGCTGCGGGTGGCGGACGGCGATTTTGAGCGGGACCCTTCCATAGAATGGGAACATGAGCTGGGAGATATCGGCAAGGGTATCAACGATCTGTCCGAAAATGTGTACCTGCTGATGAACAGAAGGATTGAGGACGAAAAACAGAAAAGAGATCTGGAATACAAAATGCTTCAAAGCCAGATCAATCCCCATTTCATCTATAACACTTTGAATTCCATCAAATGGATGGCCACCATTCAGGGTTCCGCCGGGATCTCCGAGATGACCACCGCTCTGGCAAAGCTGTTGAAGAGCATTTCCAAAGGAACCAGACTATTGGTTCCCATTGAGGAAGAGCTGGCGCTTCTGAAAGATTATTTTACCATCCAGAGTTATCGTTACGGCGGCACCATCACCATGGAGGTGCAGATAGACGATGCGTCTCTTCTGGAATATCAGATTATTAAATTTACCCTCCAGCCCCTTGTGGAAAATGCCATATTCCACGGTGTGGAGCCCAAGGGTACCGGACATATCCTTATTCATGTATATACGGAAAAAATTGCAGAGGAGAGCGCTCCATCCATCCGTATCGATGTGACTGACGACGGTGTCGGGATGTCCTCGGAAAAGGCGGCGCAGATCCTCCTGACCAACGGTGAAAGCAGTGCGGATTTCTTCCGGGAGATTGGCGTCAGCAACGTGCACAAGAGACTGCAATACGAATTCGGAGAGACTTATGGAATTACCATAGACAGTGTGGAAG
Source organism: uncultured Lachnospiraceae bacterium (assembly GCA_947177885.1). The sequence continues at coordinate 7,173 of CAMWWF010000072.1, read as the reverse complement.
GCGAATATACCACTATGTCGATCCATATTCCATGTAAAATGTAACTTTTCAACGCAGAAACCACTGATATAAAGGAGCCCTTATGTATAAACTACTTATTGTGGATGACGAGCCCCTGGTCCAGGTAGGCATCAAATCCATGCTGAACTGGACGGAACTGGGTATAAAAGTCATCGGCACCGCAGTCAACGGACAGGCCGCTCTGAAAACAGTATGTGAGCAGTCTCCGGACATTGTGATCACAGATGTGAAAATGCCGGTTATGAGCGGGCTGGAACTGATCAGAAAGTGCCGGGAACAATACGGTAATGAATATCCTTATTTTATCATTTTAACAAGCTATGAAGATTTCCACATGGTGAAGGAAGCCATCACCTACCAGGTCACAGATTATCTGGTAAAGATGGAGCTTACCCCCGCCTCCCTGACGGAAGCCGTGGAACGTGTACTGAAACGGATACAGGAATCCACAAACAGAAACAGTACATCGGAGAATATCGTACATCCCTTTTATGACAAGTTCTTTATCCGTCTGATCAACAACCTGTTTGAATCGGAAGAGCAGTTTTCCCTGCAGAGCCGCGATCTGAATCTGGATTTTCACTATAACGGCTATGTCTGCTGCTACGGTGAGATGACCGGAAATCAGGCGGATTCCCTTCCCATAGAAAAGCAGCTATCCCTGTTTTCCACTTCCATGCAGATGCTGAAGGAACTGTCCGGAAAGTACCGTCCCTGTTTCTGCCTCTCTCTGGACACCAGACACTTTGCCCTGATCTTCTGCTATGAGACAGGACTGGCTGATAATAATTCTTACGGTATGGAATTAAAGGAGATTCTGGAAAATATCAGCCAGACTCTGACCAAATACTACAATGTATCTTTTCGCTGCGGTATTGGCAGTATGGTGGATGCCCCTCTTGCCATCTGCGACTCCTATCAATGCTCCAGACAGGCCAGCCTTTCCACGGAAGAGGATAATCCCATTGTCTTTTTCGAGGAGTGCATAAAGGCGGATTCCCGCCACAATTCTTTTAACATGAGCCTGTTCAAGCAGGATCTGACCAGAGCCTTTGAGGAATATGACGCTGAGATCCTGAACCGTACCCTGGACAATCTCTGCGAACTTTTCCTGGCCCACCCCGACCACTTTGTCCAGACTCTGGACGGGGCATGCAGTATTTTGTATCTGTCCATATCCTTACTTCAGGACGGTGAAGCGATCGTTTCCGATTTCTTCCACGACAACCCTGACGGATACCGCTCCATCTATAAGCAGACAACGGTGGAACAGATCGTCAGCTGGCTCAGTTCCTTCAAACGACAGATGTGTCAGCTTTTTGAAAGCCATCACAAGGATTATAAGAATCATATTGTTGCCAATGTGAAAAAATACATCAACGCACATTTGAAAGAACGCCTCTCTCTCAATGAGGTGGCTGCAGTGTTCGGCATCAGCCCCAATTATCTGAGCCAGCTCTTTGGCAGGTATAATGATGTGGGATTTTCCGAATACATCAATACCTGTAAGGTTGCGGAGAGCAGGCGTCTGCTGGCGGAGGGCAATCTGAAGGTTTATGAGGTGGCGGAAATGCTGGGATTTGAGAGTGCCTTTTATTTCAGCAAGGTATTCAAGAAGGTGGAGGGCGTTTCTCCCACCGAATATCTGAATAATCAGTTCATGTAAGCCGTCTTTGCTCGGAACCAATCAGGAAGACACCATGAACACCCGGCTCTGAGCATATCTTCTTTCGTATGGGTGTGCTGACTTTGTCCGCTTGGCTGATAACATCAGTCAATTCCAGTACAGCAGGGCATTCACCCCTGCTTATGAACAGGAGGAGCAAAATGGAGAAGCGTTTTTTGAGTGCAGTGGAAAGTTTTTGGGAGAAAAATGACCGGCTGCAGGATTACCGGCCCTTTCCCGATATTGATGACAGAGAGGCCTACAACAAACTTCCGCAGGGGCTGCGCAGATCTCTGATCGCACAGGGCGAAGAATATCTGGGATATGATCCTCCGGTGATCCGTGCCACTGATTTTATGAATTTTAAACGTACCGGCAATCGTGTGGACTTTGAAAATCTCTATTTTGAGAGACGATATGCCCTGAATTCTCTGGTCGCTGCGGAATGTGCGGAAGATCGGGGGCGTTTTCTGGACGATATCATTAACGGCATTTTTGTGATCTGCGAAGAAAGCGCATGGCAGCTGCCGCCTCACAACTCCTATGCCCGCAATGCCCCTCAGGAAATCCTTCCGGATGTCACCCGCCCCGTTATGGATCTCTTCGCCTGCGAGACGGGAGCACAGCTTGCCTGTATCCGGTATTTGCTGGGAAGCCGGCTGGATAAAGTAAGTCCGTTTATCAATTCCCGCATTGGCTGTGAACTGGAACGTCGCATTTTGACACCCTATATCCACGAACACTTCTGGTGGATGGGCAAAGGGGAGGAATCTATGTGCAACTGGACGCCCTGGTGTACCCAGAACGTCCTGCTCACCGCCTTTTTACACAGGGAATTTGCCGATTCGGAAAAAGCTGTGACATTGAAGGCGGCGGAAAGTCTGGATCATTTTCTGAAAGATTACGGCGAAGACGGCTGCTGTGACGAAGGTGCCCAGTATTTCCGCCATGCGGGACTGTGTCTGGACGGTGCCGCGGAAATACTGGATCAGATCACAGGGAAGGCCCTGGGAGATCTGTATGCCTGGGATAAGATCAAAAACATCGCGTCTTACATTTTTAATGTGCATGTGGATGACAAATATTATATTAATTTCGCGGACTGCTCTCCTGTGGCGGGCCGGGCCGGTGTGCGGGAATTTCTCTTTGGCAGACGGACCTGCCAGCCGGAACTGATGCTCTTCGCAGCGAAAGATTTTAAAGCTGCGGAAGAAAACATTTTTGCGGATGAGTCCAATCGCCTGAATCTTTTTTACAGGATGCAGACCATCTTTCATTATCAGGAGGTAATGGACTATGATACTTCCCGGACAGCGGCGCACAGGGATATCTATTACCCCAGCGTAGGACTGTTCCTCTCAAGGAACGATACCTTCTGTCTTGCGGTGAAAGCCGGGGATAATGACGACAGCCATAATCACAATGACACCGGAAGTTTTACCCTTTATAAGAACGGACGGCCTCTGTTCGTCGATATCGGTGTGGAAAGCTATACCGCCAGGACTTTTTCTTCCCGCAGATACGAAATCTGGACCATGCAGTCCTGCTATCACAATCTGCCTACCATAGAGGGAATCGACCAGCGTGACGGCGCGATCTATTGCGCCGGAGAAGTGGAGACGCACTTCGGCGAGACAGAGAGCAGCATCTCCATGGAGCTGTCCGGAGCCTATCCTCTGGAATCATGCAAAAAACACTATACGCGGCACGTTTTTTTTGATAAACTTGACAGTAAGATCCTTTTGACGGATACCACGGATGCCCAAAACGTGATTTTGAATTTCATTACTTATGAAGAGCCGAAGGTGACAGAGAACAGCATAATGATCGGCACTCTGGCACAGGCTTCTTTTTCAGGGGCGGAACCCTTGTCTGTAGAAGTCCTGCCCATCACGGATGCAAGGCTTCAGACCGCATGGGATCATGATCTGTACCGTATCCGTCTGACCATGACAGCGGCACGATTCCAGCTGGAGATCAAAGCCCCCGCAACAGACTGACAGGATATCAATCTTGCAGCACAGCAGGTTTCAGGTATCTGACCCTGCGGCATTCGCCAAATGCTCGTGCAAGCACGACACTTGGCTCATTGCTCGCGGAAATAAATGAGGATCGGTCCGTTTCCGATCTGTTATAATAAGAGGTTACCATATGCGTATTGAAGAATTAAAGCCGGGACAGGAGCTCACCCTGTTCGTCAGTGTACGTAACAATTCTCTCGTTTTTACCAGTAAGGTGCAGGAGATAAATCACAGGAGACATATGATCTTTGCGGATGCCGTATTCCAGAACGGCAAACCCATATCCTTCCGGGGAAAAGGCGTCATTCTGAATGTCCTTGCCGCCACAGGAAACGATAAGCCGCATTTGTTCAAAAATGTGGCTAACACTTTGCTTCGGAGATCCGACGGCACACTCTGCTACAGTCTTACCACGATCGCGGAGAGCGTGGCATATAACCGCAGGGAAAATTTCCGATGCTATGTGGGTATTGAGACATCTATTCAGGTGGGTACTCATCGCGCCGCGTATGAAGCCATCATTAAGGACGTCAGTTCCAACGGATTTGCAGTGGTATGTGACAGCAATGTCAAGTTTCCCTCCGGAAGCCTGGTACATGTGGTTCTCAACGATCAGATTGACGGATTCGGGGAAAAATACGTATTCCACCTTTACGGTCTGGTGGCCCGGATCCAGGAACTGGAAAACGGCAGAACCATTTATGGCTGCCGGTTAAATAACCATGTTGTCGGGTTAGACTCCTACCTTATGAAGAAAGAACGCAACCGACTGAAAAAGAACAACTACAGTAATTTAAGGGGAGTGAGATAAACACTCTCCCCTTAAATTTCAATCGCTTCACAACACCCTTCCTCTTCCCACTGAAACGCGGGACGAAGAGCAATTTTATACTTTCTGCGGTATCTGGCTGTCAGTTTTGCTATTTTAGTGGAGAGAAAGACAAAATCCTGCGGTTTTCTGCGCATGACAAAGACCAATTCCGCACTGTCTGCCACGGATTTTTCCTCTATCATATTGCTCCGAGCCATGGCATATCTAAAGTTTTCATTGGCCCATGACTGAACTTCCGATACATAAGCCCGCAATATCCGATCCAGTTTCTCGCTGTCACAAATCCCCATATTTCCTCTCATTCCGCCTTATTACCGGCATAGACGTCTTCTTCCTTTATCCTGTTAATTTGACTTAGGCGGAGGGCATCCGCCTGATCCACCCGCGTCCCGGTTACAAGGTCATTATACTACATGTTATCAATCAAAAAACAATTCCTGCATGAGTTGTATTTCTCACTGCACGAATTGTTCTTTTTATTCTTTATTGGGGAGCAACGTCTGAAGATCAATGCGTTCAGAACGATTACAAAATCGAGAACTTTATATTCGCCCAATTAGTTATCTGGTAATTTGACGGTGTTTACCTGGGAGCTCGAATCCGTTGGCTGTTTTCTGTTTTCATCCGTTTAACAGCGCCACTGCCACATCATTTACATTAGTGCCGGTAGGACCGGTGACGATCAGCCCCTGTACCGCCCTGAGGGCATGGTAGGCATCATTTTCCGCCAGCACCCCGGAAACGGAATACCCTTTTTCCGTCAATGCCTGAAGCGTATCCCCGTCCACATAACCGCCTGCGGCATCGGTGGGACCGTCAGTGCCGTCACTGCCCACGCTGAACACTGCCGCATTCAATCCGGCAATGCCGACGGCGGCGGCCAGCGCCAATTCCTGGTTGCGGCCTCCCATACCATGACCTGTTACATGAACCACCGTCTCTCCGCCGGCCAGAAAAGCAACCTTGTCCCCATACGCGGCATGGCTTCTCAGTATATCAGCCAGAAACCGGCCTGCTTCACGAGCCTCACAGTCCAGATGATCCGTCAGAAGCACCGTGCGGTAACCCAGCTGCCTGCATGCCATCTCCGCAGCGTTGCACAGCTCCTTCACACTGCCAATGATCTGCACCGTCACATTCTCCAGATCCTTTGGCGTCTCTTCCCTAAGACAGGCTTCTGCCCTATCACTCAGTTCCAACTTATACTTTTCCGCAATGGTCAGCGCCTGAGCGCAGGTGGATGTGTCCGGTACGGCGGGACCGCTGGCTATCATATCCGCAGAATCCCCCAGAACATCGCTTAAAATGACAGCTTCCACTCCCGCAGGAGCACAGTAGCCGGCAAAACGACCTCCTTTCACACCGCTGAGACGTTTACGGACAATGTTCATCTCCGTAATGTCCGCCCCCCTGTCCAACAGCTGTCCCGTGATATGCTGCAGCTCTGCGGCTGTAACCAACGGCTGCTCAAAGAGAGCGCTCCCTCCACCGGAGAGCAGGAACAGCACAGTGTCCTCCTCTGTCAGATCCGCCGTCAGATCCAATATGGCCCGGGTTCCCTTAAAAGAATTTTCATCAGGCACCGGATGACCGGCCTCATAACAGACCACACCAGGCAATGAATGCATTACATGACCGTATTTTGTCAGCACAATACCTTTCACAGGCGGTTCGGGCAGACATTTCAAAGCCGCTTTCGCCATCTGCCATGCAGCCTTTCCCACGGCTGCCATATATACATTGCCGGGATACTTCTTATTCCATAACGCTTTCTGCACGGCAGTGTCCGGCAATACCTGACGGATCGCATGATCAATGATGAACTGCGCGTCCTTATATAATTCTTTGTTCATGGTCACATCCTTCCGCCATCCTCTTTCTTATCCATGACTTACCGTATACGCCACTCCTGCAATTCAGGATATTTTTCTACCTGTTCAATATTTCTATCAAATAATGTTCATCATTCTTATGCGCATGATTGCGTTGCTTGTATTCCTGGATTGCTTTCACCAATTTATTGATGTCCTTTCCATAGTACTCCTGATAAAATTGAGTTTCATTCTTATATCTGCGTTTATTAAAAACAATATTTTCTTTCGCGAATTCTTTTGGATGTTTATGGGATTTTCCTTTTTCGTATTCCTTAAATTTTTTCTCTGACAAAATCAGCAGAATTTCCAGTTCCGGAAGCGTACAAAACTTTGTTACTTTCTTTATCCGGGTCCTGAACTCAACGGGAATATCCAGCTTATCTGTCTGTTTATCCCCAATTCTCCACACTTCAACATCACCTCCGTATATCCGCAATTGCCCCATAACCATCGGTGATGTTTTGATCTGCCGTGCGTGATAGGTTATACGGCCAAGCAGATCATCCGCACTTACTATTAGCTTACCATTTTCTAACAGTAGATCAATTATCTTTTTTTCATTTGCTCCCTCACACATAATGAGATATTTCATTGCATCAGGTCCTTCTTCAATTCCATTAATGCCTCGTAATTCACTGCAGTGTCAAATGCATTCTGATAGAACTTTTTACTCTTCAAAAGCTCGGTTCTGATTCCATACTCTTCATACATATTGCTTATTTCGACTTTTCCTTTGGAATGTGTTATCCATATATTATC
>CAMWWF010000071.1 GCA_947177885.1 uncultured Lachnospiraceae bacterium | reverse complement strand
GTAGATTATCATAGAATCTACAAAAAGTAAATAACGGAAAGGATGGATAAAATGGAACTGCATATTACCTGTATCCCCGGAGACGGAATCGGACCGGAGATCGTAAAAGAGGCGAAAAAAGTATTGGAAAAAGTTGCGGAACTCTATGGGCATAAGATGATATTTGAGGATATTCTCATGGGCGGCGCATCCATCGATGTGCACGGTGTTCCCCTGACGGAGGAAGCGGTTGTCAAGGCGAAAGCGGCAGACGCTGTACTGATGGGATCTATTGGAGGTAATACTACCACGTCCCCCTGGTATAAGCTGCCTCCCAACTTAAGGCCTGAGGCGGGACTGCTGGCCATAAGAAAGGCTCTGAACCTGTTCGCGAACCTGCGGCCGGCGATCCTGTATGATGAACTGGCAGGCGCCTGTCCGCTGAAAGAGGAGATCAGCAAGGCTGGCTTTGACATGCTGATCATGAGAGAACTGACCGGAGGACTGTATTTCGGCGAACGCAAGACGGTCGAGGAAAACGGCGTGTTGAAAGCCATCGACACCCTGACCTATGACGAGAATGAGATCAGGCGTATCGCCATAAAGGGTTTTGACATTGCCATGAAGCGCCGTAAGAAGGTGACCAGCGTGGACAAGGCGAATGTGCTGGATTCCTCCCGCCTCTGGAGAAAAGTGGTGGAGGAAGTGGCAAAGGATTATCCGGAGGTGACTCTGGAGCATATGCTGGTGGATAACTGTGCCATGCAGCTGGTGAAAGACCCGGCCCAGTTTGATGTGATCCTTACGGAAAATATGTTCGGCGATATTCTGTCGGATGAGGCCAGCATGGTCACCGGTTCCATCGGTATGTTGGCAAGCGCCAGCCTGAATGACAGCAGGTTCGGACTCTATGAGCCCAGCCACGGTTCCGCGCCGGATATCGCGGGACAGGATATTGCAAACCCTATTGCCACTGTCTTAAGTGCGGCTATGATGCTCCGCTACAGCTTTGATCTGGATAAAGAGGCGGATGCCGTCGAGGGAGCGGTAAAGCAGGTACTGGCGGATGGTTTCCGCACGGTGGATATTATGTCTGAGGGCTGCACCAAAGTGGGCTGCAGTGAGATGGGCGATCTGTTGGTTGAAAGGATCAAATAGAGGAGCACCGAAACAAAGAGATGGAACCGAAACAGGAGGATTAGCAGATGATGACAAGTGATAATGCGAGAGCCGGGATGCAGCAGGCTCCGGCGAGAAGCCTTTTTAATGCGCTGGGCTTCACCGAGGAAGAAATGAAGAAACCCATGGTAGGTATCGTCAGCTCCCATAACGAGATCGTACCGGGCCATATGAATATTGACAAGATCGTGGATGCCGTGAAACTGGGCGTTGCGGAGGCAGGAGGCGTTCCGGTAGTATTCCCCGCCATTGCAGTCTGTGACGGGATTGCCATGGGGCATGTGGGCATGAAATATTCCCTGGTCACCCGCGATCTGATAGCGGATTCCACCGAATGCATGGCCATTGCCCATCAGTTTGACGCCCTTGTGATGGTGCCCAACTGTGACAAGAATGTGCCGGGACTTCTGATGGCGGCGGCGAGACTGAATCTTCCCACCGTGTTCGTATCCGGAGGCCCCATGCTGGCAGGCCGTGTGAAGGGACAGAAGAGAAGCCTTTCTTCCATGTTTGAGGCGGTGGGCTCTTACGCCGCAGGGACAATGTCGGAGGAGGATGTGACGGAATTTGAGAATAAGGTTTGTCCTACCTGCGGTTCCTGCTCCGGTATGTACACGGCCAACTCCATGAACTGTCTGACGGAGGCTCTGGGTATGGGACTTCGCGGCAACGGAACCATTCCCGCCGTTTACTCCGAGAGGATCAAGCTGGCAAAGCATGCCGGAATGGCAGTCATGGAGATGCTGCGTCAGAATATCCGCGCCCGCGACATTATCACCAGAGATGCCATCATGAACGCTCTGACAGTGGATATGGCATTGGGATGTTCCACGAATTCCATGCTTCATCTGCCTGCCATTGCCCATGAGATCGGTTTTGACTTTGATATCAGCTTTGCAAACCCCATCAGTGAAAAGACGCCGAACCTGTGTCATCTCGCACCGGCAGGGCCCACCTATATGGAAGACCTGAACGAGGCGGGCGGCGTGTATGCGGTGATGAAGGAGCTGGCGGATATCGGACTTCTGAATACAGACTGTATGACGGTTACGGGAAAGACGATAGGTGAAAATATCGCCAATGCCGTGAACCGGAATCCCGAGGTGATCCGTACCGTGGATAATCCTTACAGCAGAACCGGCGGCCTTGCCGTGCTGAAAGGCAATTTGGCTCCCGACGGCTCTGTGGTAAAACGTTCCGCAGTGGTGGAGGAGATGATGGTACACGAAGGTCCTGCCAGAGTCTTTGACTGTGAGGAGGATGCCATTGCCGCGATCAAGGGCGGAAAGATTGTGGCGGGAGATGTGGTTGTGATCCGTTATGAAGGCCCCAAGGGCGGTCCCGGCATGCGTGAGATGCTCAATCCCACCTCCGCCATCGCAGGTATGGGGCTTGGCTCCAGCGTGGCGCTGATCACTGACGGACGTTTCTCCGGTGCGTCCAGAGGCGCTTCCATCGGCCATGTTTCCCCGGAGGCGGCGGTAGGCGGCCCCATTGCCTTAGTGGAGGAGGGGGATATCATCAGCATCAATATTCCCGAGCTTACATTGAATGTGAAGGTCTCCGAGGAAGAGATGGCTGAGAGGGCAAAGAAGTGGCAGCCCAGGGAGCCCAGGGTGACTACCGGATATCTGTCCAGATATGAGAAAATGGTTACCAGCGGAAACAGAGGCGCGGTACTGGAGATCTAGCGGGAATCCACGCAAAGCCTGCGAGTGACGGTTAAATGTATTATGGAGGATGGTTAAATGCAATTGAACGGTTCTGAAATTGTTGTAGAATGTCTGAAAGAGCAGGGAGTGGATACCGTATTCGGTTATCCCGGAGGCTCTATTCTGAATATTTATGATGCTCTTTATAAACACAGCAGTGAGATCCGCCATATTCTGACGAGCCATGAACAGGGGGCGGCTCATGCGGCGGACGGCTACGCCCGCGCCACCGGCAGGGTGGGGGTCTGTATGGCTACCAGCGGTCCCGGCGCCACCAATCTGGTGACCGGTATTGCCACCGCATATATGGACTCGGTTCCCATGGTGGCGATCACTGCCAATGTGACCCTTCCCATGTTGGGAAAAGACAGCTTTCAGGAGGTGGATATTGCCGGTGTGACAATGCCCATCACCAAACACAGTTATATTGTGAAAAACGTGGAGGAGCTGGCAAATATCCTGAGAAAAGCATTTGAGATCGCAAGATCGGGACGCCCCGGCCCTGTGCTGGTGGATATTACTAAGGATGTGACGGCTGCAGTCTGCGAGTACACACCCTGTGAGATCAGGAAAAACGAGAGGATCAGCCTTTCTTCATCAGAAGATTTTGCCAAGGTGGAGGAGTATATCAGAGAGGCCAAGAGGCCCTTCATTTATCTTGGAGGCGGTGCGATCCTTTCGGATGCCTGCGACGAGGTGGCAAAGTTTGCGGATCTTATCGATTCCCCCGTCTGCGATACGCTGATGGGAAAGGGTGGCTTTGACGGATACAGTGACCGTTATACGGGTATGATCGGTATGCATGGTACGAAGGCATCCAATCTGGGAGTCAGCGAATGTGACCTTCTGATCGCGCTGGGCGCAAGATTTTCCGACCGTGTTATCGGTAATCCCAGGAAGTTTGCCGAGGGAGCAAGGATCGTACACATTGATATCGATCCGGCGGAGATCAACAAGAATATCCGTGTGGATGCCAGTCTGATAGGAGATCTGAAGCTGATCCTGCAGACATTGAATGAAAATCTGAAACAACAGGATCACAGTGAATGGATGAAGAGAGTCAGGGAGCTGAAGGAGAAGTTCCCCCTGAAATATGACAAGGGGCAGCTTTCCTGTCCCTATGTGATCGAGACCATCGACAAGGTGACAAAGGGGGAAGCTCTGATCACTACCGATGTGGGACAGCACCAGATGTGGGCGGCACAGTACTATCACTACACGAAGCCCCGCACTTTCCTTTCTTCCGGTGGATTGGGAACGATGGGATATGGACTGGGAGCCTGCATCGGCGCACAGGTGGGTCAGCCTGACAGGATCTGTATCAATATTGCAGGTGACGGCTGCTTTCGAATGAATATGAACGAACTCGCCACAGCAGGCAGATATAATATTCCCATCATCCAAGTGGTCATCAATAATCATGTACTGGGCATGGTCCGCCAGTGGCAGACCCTGTTCTACGGCAAGCGCTATTCACAGACGGTGCTGAACGATAAGGTGGACTTCTGCAAGGTGGCGGAGGCGCTGGGATGTACTGCCATCCGAGTGACGACAAAAGAAGAGATGGAGCCTGCCATCAGGAGGGCTATCGACCTGAAAGCGCCGGTGCTGATCGAATGCGTGATTCCGGAGGACGACAAGGTATTTCCCATGGTTCCTGCGGGGGCGCCCATTGCCGAGGTGTTTGACGGAGATGATTTAAAGGAGTAAGGAACGGAAGCTCTAAACAAAGGGGTAGTTCTGCATAATATAAAAGTGCACAGCTGTTCGGGACCGGTTTTGGAACAATGCATATTTCCGGTGGCCGGGCCCGAAACAGGAAATGAGGGGAAACATGAAAAAATTGCGTCGATTTCTGGTCAAATTTTTCTTGTTTGGATTTTTTCTTACGGTGGCAGCCTTTCTCCTGCTGACATTTTATTATCAGAATAATTTCCCGGTAAATACATGGATCAACGGTGTCTACTGTACGGGGAAGTCTGTGGAAGAGGTAAATCAGGAGCTTTCTGCCGGGGCGGAGGCTCCTGTGATTCATATTTGGGACGAAGAGGGGAATGACTATCACATCGATCTTGCCGGGACCGATTACACGGCAGATTATACAGAGTCTCTGGAACGCTTTATCCACCAGCAAAATCCCCTGTCATGGCTGGAAAATCTAATGCTGCAAAAAGATCATACACTGTTGCCGAAACCGTTGATCGACGAGGATAAGCTGCGGCAGCTGCTTGATGAACTGGATCCTGTACGGCGGGAAGCGGACAGCGAGACGGATGTCAGGATCCATCTGTCCGAGGCGGAAGGCTGGGTGCTGGATAACGGATTGGAACACAGACTGGACACGGAGCTTTTTTTCCGGTGTGTGATGGAATGCGTGGCTGACGGCAGTTACGAGGTGGATATGGAACAGTCCGGATGTGTCTATGATCTGCCCCCCACGGCATGGCAGAGGACACTGCTTTCTCTCTGGGAAAAGGTGGATGCCTTTCAGCAGTGCGGTATCGTCTATGATATGGGAGACCGGATGATACCTTTGCGGGGAGGTATTTCGGCGGGCTTTTTGACGGTGGATCAGTCCGGCCTGCCTCTCCTGGACGAAGAAGGTGAGCCTGTGGTGGATCCGGAATGTATCAAAGCTTTTATCGGCGGGCTGGCGGAAGAGTATGACACCTACGGAAAAGAGATCAGCTTTCAGAGTACCAGAGGGGATGTTGTGCAGGTGCCCGGTAACGGCACCTACGGGACCACCATCGATCAGGAGACGGAGTTTGATTATCTGCTGGCAGCTTTGGAGGAGAACCGGGACGAGGTACACATTCCGGCATATTTGCAGCAGGGACTGGTCCGGGGAAAGAATGATATAGGGGATACCTATATCGAAGTGGATATGACCGAACAGAAAATGTACTACTATGAAGAGGGTGAACTCATCATTGAAACAGATATTGTAACGGGAAACACCGGCAGGAGAATGGGAACGCCTCAGGGAGTGAATTATGTCTACAATAAGCAGCGGAACAGAGTGCTGCGGGGACAGGGATATGCCTCCCCGGTCAAATACTGGGTGCCTGTAAAGGGCGCTATCGGGATCCACGACGCCAGCTGGCGTTCGGAGTTCGGCGGTGAGATCTATAAGACCAATGGTTCCCACGGTTGTATCAATACGCCCACGGAAATCATGGCACAATTGTATGATGCGGTGGAGATCGGTACGCCGGTGATCATGTTTTATTAACAGTTTCCAAAAAAAATTTAACAATGTAGTTGACTAAAGTAAATGAAGAGATTATTCTATACCTATGTTCTGAAAAAGGTTTAAATGTGTATACTTAAAGTTGAGGAGGATTATGAAATGTCCAGAGTGTATAATTTTTCCGCAGGCCCCGCAGTGCTTCCCGAAGAAGTGCTGAAGGAGGCGGCAGAGGAAATGTTGGATTACAGGGGAACCGGTATGTCCGTTATGGAGATGAGCCATCGTTCCAAAGCGTATGATACCATCATCAAGGAAGCGGAGGCCGATCTGAGGGAATTGATGAATATTCCCGATAATTATAAGGTGCTGTTCCTGCAGGGCGGCGCCAGCCAGCAGTTTGCCATGATTCCCATGAACCTGATGAAGAATAAGGTGGCAGACTATATTGTCACCGGCCAGTGGGCTAAGAAGGCTTATCAGGAGGCCTGCCTTTACGGTAAGGCGAATAAAATCGCGTCTTCCGAGGATGAGACCTTTTCTTATATCCCGGATTGTTCCGACCTTCCCATCAGCGAAGATGCGGATTATGTATACATCTGTGAAAACAATACCATTTACGGTACGAAATTTAAGACTCTGCCTGACACAAAGGGTAAGACACTGGTGGCCGACGTATCCAGCTGCTTCCTGTCCGAGCCTGTGGATGTGACCAAATATGGTGTGATCTACGGCGGCGTGCAGAAGAATATCGGACCGGCAGGCGTGGTTATTGTGATCATCCGTGAGGATCTGATCACAGAGGATGTACTTCCCGGCACACCTACCATGCTGAGATATAAGATTCATGCGGACAACGACTCTCTGTACAACACACCTCCCGCATACGGCATTTATATCTGCGGCAAGGTATTCAAGTGGCTGAAGGCAAAAGGCGGTCTGGAGGCCATGAAGGAGTACAATGAGAAGAAGGCGAAGATCCTCTATGACTTTCTGGACGGGAGCAGGCTGTTCAAGGGCACTGTCCGCAGGGAGGACCGCTCCCTGATGAATGTTCCCTTTGTGACCGGGGATGCGGATCTGGATGCCAAATTTGTAAAGGAAGCAAAGGAGGCCGGCTTCGAGAACCTGAAAGGCCACAGAAGCGTGGGCGGCATGCGTGCCAGCATCTACAATGCCATGCCTATGGAAGGCGTGGAGAAGCTGGTTGAGTTCATGAAAAAGTTTGAGGCGAAGAATCTGAAACAGGAATGATCCGACACAACGGTTTTCCGATGGAGGTTCCTGATACGGAGAACCGGATCCAGGAGCGGGAACAGAATGATCTGACGGGGGCTACCGGAGATTCGGGCCGGCATAACGGGCCGGCTGACGGATATCCGGTGTGCCGGGAGTCAACAGAAGGAGAAAAATATGTATAAAATAAATTGTCTGAATCCAATTTCCAGATTCGGTCTGGACAGCCTGACAGAGGGCTATTGTCTTACAGAGAATGTAGCAGAGGCGGAAGGCATCCTGGTGAGAAGCGCCGCCATGCATGATATGGAGCTGCCCGACAGTCTTCTGGCAGTGGCGAGAGCCGGTGCGGGTACCAACAATATTCCTCTGGATAAGTGTGCGGAGAAGGGTATTGTGGTATTTAATACTCCCGGTGCCAACGCAAACGGTGTAAAGGAGCTTGTTATTGCGGGTATGCTGCTTGCTTCCCGCGATGTCATAGGCGGTATTGAATGGGTTAAGGGCTCTGCGGCCGACGAGAATATTGCGAAGGCTGCCGAGAAGGAGAAGAAGAAGTTCGCGGGAACGGAGATCGAGGGCAAGAAGCTCGGTGTCATCGGTCTGGGCGCGATCGGTGCCAAGGTTGCCAACGCGGCCATCAGCCTTGGTATGGAAGTGTACGGCTATGATCCTTATCTGTCCGTCACTGCAGCATGGAGTCTGAGCAGTCAGGTAAAGCATGTGATCAATGTGGAAGATATCTATGCCCAGTGTGATTTTATCACCATCCATGTGCCTTTGCTGGATTCCACTAAAAATTCCATTGACGCGGAGGCTGTTTCCAAAATGAAGGACGGCGTTGTGATCCTTAACTTCGCAAGGGATCTGCTCGTTGACGAGAAGGCGGTGCTTGAGGGGATAAAGAGCGGAAAGGTGAGAAGCTATGTGTCTGATTTTCCCAATCCCGTCACAGCGGGACAGCCCGGCTGTATCGTGATCCCTCACCTTGGAGCAAGCACTGAGGAGGCAGAGGATAACTGTGCGAAAATGGCTGTGGAAGAGATGATGGACTATCTGGAGAACGGCAATATCCGGAACAGTGTGAATTATCCCGCGTGTGACATGGGTGTCTGCACCAAGGCGGGACGTGTGGCGATCTTCCATAAGAACATTGCCAACATGATCACGAAATTTGCCGCGGTATTCGGTGAGAAGAGTATCAATATCAGCGATATGATGAACAAGTCCAGGGGAGAGGTGGCTTACACCATGCTGGATGTGGAGACGGCTCCCACCGCCGATATCATTGAGGGGCTGGAAAGAATAGACGGTGTGTTCCGGGCAAGGATCGTGAAATAGCAGACAGCTTTTCTGCCAGCACAGACGATAAAATGGCAGAGGATGTGGGGAGACGGAAAGCCTGTCCGCCATAAGGGAATGTGTCCTGATCCTGCTGATCCGGGGTGGACAGATCGCGGATCAGGGCATACACCGGGAACTCATGGTGAGGGGGTGCAGCGTGAATATCAATACGTGTAGGAAAGAGTCTTTCACAGTGATCGGCAAAGAAGGCTCCACATCAGACGGTGAGGGGGGTATTCGGAAATTGTGGGATGACGCAAATTCTCATTTCGGGGAGGTTCAGCATGTGGCGAAAAAGGATGAAAACGGTAACATCTGCGGAATCTGGGGAGCTATGTCCGATCTTTCCCGTTCTTTTAAACCCTGGGAGGATGATTTCAGCAAAGGGCTTTATCTTGCCGGAGTGGAATGCATTGATGATGCGGAACCACCGGAAGGATGGACGAAATGGATCATCCCCGGTTACGAATATCTCTATGTGGAATGTGGCGACGGCAATACATTCCCTGAAATGCTGGAATATTTGAAAACGAACAGTATTACGCTGGCGGGGGCGGTACATGATTTTACCTGTCCCCGGACAGGAAAACAATATATGTTTTTCCCGGTCAGAAAGCTTTGACACTTTTTTGGAGTGCGTGGCAATGCATCGCCTAGAAATTTTAACGATGCAATGATGCGAAACAGGCGGTTCACAAGTACGGTTTTTGACTGGATGTGCCAGAGCGTGCTTGAAAAATCATTCCCCCGGTCTGCACGCCCCACTTCGCGGCCTGCTGCGCCCCAATTTGGTCACCGCAGTCCCACTACGCCTCCCCAATTGGGTCTTGCATCCCGCAAAGTGTGACGCACACCCCGGAGAAAGCATTTTTCAAACACGCTCTAGCGGAACAGCAGCGGCATACCACCGTCGTTTCCGTCATTCAGATCTACCAGACTGTCCTCCAGTTTCTTCTGGGCGGAGCAGGTGGCTTCGCTCTGCAGATCCATGTACAGGATGAACAGATCTTCCATGCTCATGTCCTTTTCCCTGGCGATCTCTTCCATAATGGGTTTCAGCTTCTCTAACTGTTGGGAGACGGGAACCTTCTGGGGATCGATTTCGCCCAGAGCGCTTTCCGCATAGGAATTGATCCTGGCTAAAAGTTTCTTGTTTTCTTCAGTCATATTATTTGATCCTTTCTGTTTCCGCCACTTGAGCGGTTCAGTCATGCCCCTGATAAATCCCGGGAACTGTTATTATCTTTTTCATAATTTTAACACCTGATGCTTGTTATGTATAGTTTATTTTGTTAAAATAAAAATAACTGTTCGGAACCAACCTCGAAAACACTGCATATTTCCCCGGTGTTTGGCTCTCGCCGGATAGATCTATCTGAAAATATGTGATGGAATGCAAGCATTCATTACACATTTCAGCTGAATTTGCATGGTTCTGAACAGTTACAATAAATATATATGCAGCAAAATAGTTGTAATAGTTCAGACGAATCAGTGGATTCCAAAAGAGCTGTGGTGAAGGATGTCAACTGTAAAAGCTGTACAGGCGGCAGGGATGAACAGGCATGTGATATGTATTTGTGAATGCAGAAGAGGAATGCCGCTGTAATCAGACAGTCGAAAAGGGAAAAATAATGCGTATTTTTATTTCACATTCCTCTCATGATGCGGAGACAGCTGTCGGTATTTGCTCCGTACTGGAAGGAGAGGGGCATTCCTGTTTTATTGCTCCCCGTGATATCCGTCCCGGCAGGGAATACGCGGAGGAGATCATAAACGGCATCCTTGATGCGGATGCTTTGCTGCTGCTGTTATCGGAGCGGGCCAATCAGTCCCCCCATGTACTGAGGGAAGTGGAGAGGGCGGGAAGCAGTCGGATCCCAGTCATTGTGTATAAGCTGGAAGAGGTCGGACTTACGAAATCCTTAGAGTATTTTCTGATGACAAACCAGTGGATTGACGGAGCAGGGGATTCCGATTATCGGAAAGTGGCGGAGGCATTTGAGAGTCAGCCGGATCTTTGGGCGGATCTGCCGGATAGAGATCAGTCGGATAAAAGACAGCTGAAGAG
>CAMWWF010000070.1 GCA_947177885.1 uncultured Lachnospiraceae bacterium | reverse complement strand
CCGGGGTCAGACTGCCCTGATACATATTGTTGGGCAGATCCAAAAACACAAAGATGTCCTCTACAAAGCCGGCATTTACCCTGAGTTCGTTCACCGTCTGTATAAGTCCTGTAAAACCCGATACCAGCCTGCTTACCGCACCCACATACTGGGTGACCTCTCCAATACCGAAAGCGCCTGCCCAGGCTTTCAGACAGACAAACAGGTAAATCACGCTCATCAGCAGCTTCTCGCCCAGGGTGTCTCCTATCAGGCAGAGTCCAAAGCTGCCCTTGTACTGTCTGTCGCATATCCCTCCCACAATCCAGGTATTATCCTTCCAGGCATAATGACGTGCTATCTCCGCCTGGGGATACATTCGGTACTCCACCATGCTGTCGGCATCATCCTTCAGATACCCAAAGTGCGAGAACAGCCTGTTTCCCAGTCTTGCTGCATCGCTCCAGGACGCATGCATCTCCATCATCCTTACTTTCAGCCAAGGCGCCACTGCTGCAGTCAGCGCCATTAACCCGAGAAACCCCAGGATAACCAGCGGATGATTCAAATACGCAAACGTGCTTTCCTCCGGAACCCTTCTTAGCAACAGCCCCACCGACAGCGCAATGGCGCCGATTACCGAAAAAAGATAGGATACCATATTTTCAAAAGCCCACAGAATTCTCGGGAACCCCCAGTCATTCCAGTTTCTGTTTTGGGTAATCTGGTCATAGAGATCCTGAACCTTTTGGTCTTCCAGATCACAGTAATCCATTGACATAAACTTTTCGTCCTCAATTCTTTGCATGTTAGCCCAGAAAAGCGAGGTTTTGACCTTATACGCATGGTGCATTACCCCATTGATCATTCCGAAAACCGCCGCAGTGAGAATTGAAACAAACAGCCACATTGTCAGCGTTTCCACCCGTCTCTCTCCTGCCAGCTCATCTATCAGCCTTGCCATGATGACCAAACCCGCATAGGAAGAAACCACATTCAGCAAGGATTTCACAACAGCGTATGGAAACATCCATTTATTTTTGGACGCCAGAAGCCTGACCGCACGAATGTTGACCCGGACAGCCCTGCGCCAGCTGATTTTTTCAGATTTGGTTGACATCTAATTCCGCTCCTTCCCTGTAATATCTTGACTGGATTTCAAACAGCCGCGCATACTCCCCGCCCTTTTCGACCAGCTCCTCGTGAGTCCCCTCCTCGGCAATCTTTCCCTCCTCCAGGTACAGAACCCTGTCGCAGAACCTTGTAGAGGCCAGCCGATGAGAGATGAATACCGAAGTTCTGCCCTTCGACATCTCGCTGTACTTATTGTACATATCCTGCTCAGCCAAAGGGTCCAGCGCCGCCGTAGGCTCGTCAAGCACCAGCACCGCTCCGTTCCTGTAGAGCGCCCGTGCCAGCATCAGACGCTGATACTGTCCTCCGGAGAGCACAACTCCATCCATGTAGACATTTCGCCCCAAATGGGTGTCCAGCCCTGCCGGCAGCTGGGAAACCATTTCTGTCAGCCCGGCTTTTTCAATACAGTCCTTCACCCTCTCCAGATCAATATCCTCGACTGACTGCGCCACCGTCTGCGCTACGGTGATATCCATGATGTTAAAATGTTGGAACACTGCCGAGAACAGTCCGTAATACTCTCTCCTGGCAAACTCCCGAATGTCGGTTCCATCCAGCAGAATGCGCCCCTCGTCCGGGTCCAGCAGACCGGTCATGAGCTTAACCAGCGTAGTCTTTCCCGCCCCGTTTAAGCCTACTACCGCTACTTTTTCCCCTTTTTTGACAGTCAGGTTCATGCCGTCAATGATCTTCTTATCTGACTGAGGATAAGTATAGCTGACATTTTCCAGCCGAATCTCATAGGTTTCCTCCCGAGTGATGCATTTGCCGTCTTCAAGATTAAAGACTTCGGGGTAATACAGATATTCCATAAGGCCGGAAAGATCCAGACATATATTTCTAAGCTCCAGCAGACTTTTCAAAACGCCGCTGAACTGCCAGTTAAAGGAATTAACCGCCGAAAAATACAGCATAAATTCCGCCGCACTCATACTGTTTTCCAGACACATTTTCAACAGGATACAACAGGTGGCCCCGCTCCTTAAGAATTCCAGGATCGTACTGGAAAAGGTTCCGATCAGATAAAAGGTGTGTTCCCTCTTAGAGTACGCCTGGCGCGCCAGAAAGGCCTTGTCGGTCAGACGCCGGAACCAGCTTTGCAAACCAAACAGACGAATATCCCTGGCTACGGGCAGGTACCGGTGCCGGCCGGTCAGGTACCACATTTGTTTATCCAGATGCGAAAGTTCTTCGCGGTGCCTGAAATTATATTTATTGACATAGGAGGACACAATAAAATCCAGAATACTCAAAGTCATTGCTACCGCAAAGACCAGGGGATGGACATGGGTCAGTATCACAGCAAAAAAGCCGAACATTGCCAGCCGAACCACCAGTTCCTGTAAGACATACCAGATCCTCTCGCAGGCGGCCTGATTGCCGTTACAGCACTGTTTGGCGCGCTCCAGGAGCCTCCGCCACTTGGTATCCAGACAATTGACATAGGAGGTAGCCGCAATCTTATCCCTAATCTCCCCCAGAATGTAGGCGCGAAGCTCTACCTGATACGTTTGCTTCAGTCCCCAACCGCCTACTTCGCTGCCGATAAACGCGACCACAGCATCCGAAACAAAACACCCTCCTATCAAAAACGCCACAGTCAGCAAAAGCTCATTGACAGGACTCCTGGCTTCAAGCCGTCCCAGAATCATCGGAGACATATAGAAGCCAAACACCCCGCTGGAGATATTAAAAACAATCTGCAGCAGCAGGAGAAACGGAACCTCGGCGCGGTATCGGAACGCCCGTGAGAACTGGAAACCTATGCAGCGCCACATACCATACTTTGGTTTTTCTTTTTTCTTTTTCCTAGACATATCATTCACTCCTCCTTTATCTGCCATTATAAATCAAAAATCCCCGAAAATTTTTTTCGGGGATAAAATGCATTCTATAGGGGATGGAATGCTAATAAGGGTTCCGGGAGAGCATGCGGCTTCCTCCGGTCAGATTCGCTAGTTCAGGGCCTCCGGCAGCAGAATTTCCGTGGTAAACGCCCCATCCTCCGAATTTACGGACAGGTAGCCGCCCAGCTTCTTCACCACCGATTCTATTCTTCCCATGCCCAATCCGTGATCACCGCCTTTGGAACTCCTGAAAATATTTCCGAACTTTACCAGCTTTCTGCCGTTTGTAAAATTCAAAAAGGATATATACAGCTGCACGCCCTTCATATCCATATAAACCCGAATCACCCTCTGATCCGGCGGCAGAGAGACACTGGCCTCTATGGCATTGTCAAAAAGATTCCCGAGAATGGTACAGAGATCCACTGCCGAGAAATTCAGCAGCGCCGGAATATGCGCGTCCGCCTCGACCCTGATCCCCCGGTCATTTGCCAGAGCAATCTTCGAGTTCAGAATAGCATCTGTCATGAGATTTCCCGTTTTAAGCACAGTGTCCACAGTGTAAAGATCAGCCTCCAGGTCCTCAAGATAGTCGGCGATCCTCTGAAGGTCTCCCTTGTCGACATAAGTCTTCAAAACCTGAATATGATTGCGGTAATCATGCCGCCAGCCACGCATTTTACGGTACATATTGTCCACCTCGGCAAAATGCGTTTTGATCAGCTCCTGCTGATAGGCTTCTATTTTTCTATCCGCTCTCCTTGATATTTTCATGTCCTCACCTTTTCAGATTTATGATAGCCCGGTTGACTGCCTCATAGGCCCCTCTGGGCATGAGCACCGATTCGCCGGTGCGAAGAAATATTTCGGAGCGGGTCACCCGGGAAATAAAATACAGATTGACTATATAAGACCTTCCAACTCTTAAAAAGCGCTCATCCAATTCCCTTTCGATTTCCTTGAGTGTTCTTTTTACGGTATAACTGCTGCCGGCGTAAACAGTGATATAGTTCTTGATCACTTCAATGTAACGAATTTCGTAGATTGGCAGC
Organism: uncultured Lachnospiraceae bacterium; assembly: GCA_947177885.1. Next base: position 6,838 of record CAMWWF010000070.1, on the reverse strand, counting down.
AGAACCGTCTCTGCGGAGGTCTTAAGCACTATTCTCCGACCGTCGATCTCCCTCTTTTCCAATGCACGGTCCAGTGTGGAAAAGAGCTTCTCCGGCGAGATGGGCTTTAGCAGATAGTGCAGCGCTGCGACTTCATACCCCTCGGAAATGTATTCCGAAAACCCTGTGATGAAGGCAATCTGAATAAGCTTGTTTCCCTCACGAAGACGCTTTGCCAACTCTACACCGTTCATTCCCGGCATCTCAATATCCAACAGCAGCACATCGGGCGCGAGAGTCTCATATTCAAATAAAAAAGCCTCAGCAGTCGGAAATTCGGAAACACTCACATACATCCCTGACTGCTGCGACCACTCCCGCACTAAGGTATTTATGGATGCACGTTCCTCTGGAGAGTCATCACAAATACAGATTTTAACGTTCATAGCAGACTCCTTATATCCAATGACAGTTTCCCGATAATGCCAGCCTCTGTCAAAACTTACATTTTATGCCTGATTTTGCTGTACAAAAACCTGTAAACATTACGTCTACAGGTTTTTCTTCAAGCAATTCACCTAACTCCACAAGCAGAGTTCGAACTGCGGACCCATTATTTATGTTCGTCCAGGTATATCTGCACCCTGTTCCGGGTCACTTCCGCTGTCTCTTCCACGCCTTTGCTCCCGTTGAAGTAACTGGCAGCTTCCCCGCAGATGATATCCAGGAGAGGCTCCGTACGAACAGGCCGCATCCTTGCATTTTCCATAGCGTCGATATATTCGTCTATCACGCTCTCGTTAAAGTCCTCTTTCCGGAAAAGTCTAGCCCCAGAATTTACTACCCCATCCTGTATGTCCGTATATCCCGTGTACCATTCACCCAGACCGTTATTCATCAACTCCACATCTTTCCTGGCCGCCTCTATAAAAGCCGATTTTAACATGGGAGACATAAATAACCCGGGAGCGGACTGCATTTCCTCCTCCAGCAGGAACCGTAAAAATTCCCAGGCCCCCTCCTGATTCGCCGAATTGGAATTGACTGAAAATATTCCGCTGGAATATATGGCCCCATGGAGTCCGTCATCAAACAACACTCCTGAAAGCACTCCATTTCCGGGCTGATTCCCAAAAATATCGTAGACATTCTCCTCAAAGGCCAAAAGGGGTACGTTCTTTCCAGAGACATATCCGAACCGCCTCGCTGCCTCCAGCAGCTTTCCGAAGAGCTCGCCGCTGAAGTCACAGGTTCCCTCCTCCCAGTCCACCATACCCCATAGGTCCTCGGAACCTTCTAAAAACAGCCGCAGCAGGTCGGCAGAATCCTTATTTCTCATATAAGCCGCTTCCTCCGGCCAAGCCAGCAGTGCATCCGCCAGTGTCTCGATATCGGACAGTTCTTCCCCTCCCAACAGGCGCGGGTCTGTTTTATATATCCCAAAACTTCCTCCTGCCGCAATACCGTATATCCCATCCCCTTCCCTCCAGCAAAATGTCACAGGAAAGTAATCTTCTTCACGAACCCCTTCCTCCTCCATAAAGGGCGCAAGGTCCACAAAGGCTCCCTTTTCTGTCAGACTGATGACAGCATCCCCCAATATACTGGCGCCAAAAAAGATGTCCGGTCCCTTTCCCGCAGCGATCTCAATGCTGGTTTTTGTGACAAAGTTTTCAAAGTCAGATTTGTAGGATGCCCCTCTTAGTCCCGTACGGTAGAAATCCTCCAATACCACATGGTATGTATCATTTTCCTGGTTAAACCGATTGACACGGCTTATCAGCCACGACCCAAAAAACTCCCCCCGCAAGACAATTGGGACCTTCTCCACCTTGCTCAGGTACAGCCTCTGCATGACCGCTCCCGTGCCGTCTTCATAGCACTTCAGCGTCTCCACACTGCCGTCCTCCAGTACCTGAAAGCCCTGCGGCTCCAGGCCGAAATCCCCCTCCGCGTTCTCATAGGAGGTTCCCAGGAACGAGAGCAGCTCCAGCAGGCTTTCCTCCTCAAGGTCCACCTGCCAGATGCCATCATCCCTGCCCAGGCAAATCTCATCCCCCTTTCCGCCAAGACATGTATACCCATAAAAAGAAATGGACTCGCCGCCATACCATTGCACCATATCCCACATTTCCTCCGGCGGAACGCCGGGCCGGCTCTTTGCAAGCTTTGTTGTCAAATCCTCATCACTTATGACCCAGTAAACTGAGCCGTCCTCTGTCTGGCAGATGTTATGCACTGTGAAAGAATCCTTCCCTTCAGGGTCCGTGCGGTATAGTTCTTCTCCGGAAGGGTCCAGTATCACGACCTCTTGTGGCTCTGCCAATGAATACCGCTTTTTTCCCCAGAAATAGAGATTTCCTTCACTGTCCTGAAACCCATGATTATAGGAAACAGGATACTCAATCGGCACATTCGCAGCAGCGGTTTCCCAGCTCCCGTCCAATTTATACCGGAAGATTTTCCCTACGTTTTCACCCCCGGTCTCATCAAAACCAATCTGTCCCCACAGCTGCACAGCTTCCCCCTGGTAAAACTGCATGCCTTTATAATACAGAGCCTGCCCCGTACGGTCCGGTTCCGGAAAAGCATTGTTTTCTACCACAATATCATAATATTCTTTCGTTTCATTCATTTCTTCCGGGGAGTTGGATGCCTCCTGCCTGCCGCAGCCTCCCGGAAACAGACAACAGAAAAACAGCATCAACAAAAAGAGTGATTTATTCATACAATCTCCTTTACACATTTGTAAAATATGTCGAAAAGATTCTGACAATTACATCCTGTTTTCCTTATTACAATACAACACTTCTCTATGTCTGTCAACAATATCATGCATGTATGCTGTTCTGCATCGGAACCATCCGTTTCCTGATCCAAAGATCCGGGATACAACAACAAAAACTTATACCGTATCAAATTCCGGACCGATGAGAAGAACGCCCTCACATTCCATCTCTTCTGCCGGTCTTACATCTGCAAGCGCCTTCATGGTAATGACTGCAAGCTCACCGCTTCCGTTATAAAGCTTTTTATTTCCGCGGTTTGCAAATGCAAGGTTCACATAAGCCGTGCCGTCAGAGTATACTTTATTCACAGTTAAGTTTTCCATCTGTTTTACGGAATGATTTCCTTCAATTGACACAAATTCCAATTTCGCCGGGTTATAGTCGATCACTTTACCGAACGCGTTGACGTTCAAAGCGTCTTTTGCAAGAACCGTCATGGTAAATGTCTCTCCCGCTTTCACACTCTCGCTTTCAGGAACAAGCGCAATACTTCCTTCCGGTTTACCGGTCATAGTCGTTCCGTCATCTAAATGAAACATGGTGTATGCATAATCATATACATCATAGATGCCGTTCATGTTAATATCACCGCAGCGTTTCTGAATCTGATCCGTAAAGTTAGAACCGTCTTTCACACTTGTTCCTAGATAGTTCTTCATGTTCGTATAGTCGTCTTCTGTAACCGTGGCGTTCCCATTGGTACTTCCCACTGCAAATCCTTTTGTGCCTTCTTTCTTATATACCGGCATCTCGTGAGTTGCAAATTTATTTCCCTTACATTCAATTGCTTCTGCTTTCAGGAAACGTGCTTTTACCCCGTCTAACGGTACTGTCCTGGCATTTTCCTCCAATGCAAGGCTTGTATCGTAAGACCACGGTTCCTCCTTTGTCCCATCCCATTCCTTCTTCCAGTGAACGCCGTCCAGACTGGAGTACACATTCATTCTCACTGCCGTACCGTTTCCATAAGTGTCTCGGGGATAATAGTCAAATTTATCCAACTCATATACAGCGCCAAAGTCATAAATTGCCGCAGGTTTTACTTTGTTTACATCATCCCAGCTGAAGAACAGCCCTGCAAATGCATGGTCGCAGAGATAACGGAGATCCATATCCTCATTATTGCCTGTCCATGTAATCTTACCAAGTGCGCCAACCTCATTTATCCATGGGTCCAAAAGCGAACTTACAGAGATCTCATCACTCCACGGGGAGTACCCCTCCCTATTTCTGGAACGTACACGGTAAGAATGTTCTGAATGGTACTCCAGTTCATCATGCTTGTAAGAAAGGGCTTTTCCCATGGAATAGATTCTTCCGTCCACCAGCATCTCATAGGAAGATGCGCCTTCCACCTCTGTCCAGTGGAGCCAGATGCTTGTGGGAGTCGCCTTCTCTTCTGCTGCCTGAAGAGCCGGGATTTCCAGCGCCCCATTCTCTTTTTCTTCCATATGAAGCATTTCACTTACAAATCCTTTGATTTCTACTGTCTGGCTTTCTTTCCTTATGTCTGCTTCTGAAAGTTTTATGTAAAGCTTAGGCGTCGTTCTTACGTCTTTCGTAAGTTGATTCATCTCTGACTCTTTTTCTGACGCGTATGTCATAAGGACCGGCGCCTCGTCATAGAAGAATACTGCTTCTCCCTTTTTCGGTACAGCTGCCTCAAAGGCTGCTTTATCCCCTACTTCTTCCATATGAAGCTCCGTTTCGCCATTCCTGGCAAGCACTTCCTCCGGCTTCTTGGAAAGGTTTACAATAAAGGTCGTCTTTCTCTCAGGCTCAAATCCTTCGTAATTTCCGACAGAAGGCTCTGCCATGATCACCACTGTGTCCCCTTCTACACATGATGTATAAGTCGTGGATACATGGTCTCCATAAGAAACATGCCCAATCGTTCCATAAGCATCTTCCTGTTTTGTCTCATTCTTGATATATTTTCCGTCATCTTCAAATGCCGTATAGGTGCTGCTGCCGGCCGGCCAAAATTCCACAATACGGTTTGCCTTGTTGATCTCATCCGGTGTATTGTTTGCTTCGTACATGGGAAGAATGGTTCCGTTTTTCACAAATACCGGAAGTTTCCAAATGGGCGCTTCAAAGTTATTGAGCACCTGTCCTCCTTTGTACTTCTCCCCGGTCAGATAGTCGATCCAGATTTCTTCTGCATCCGGAAGGTAAATATTATTTCTGACATCATTTCCAATCTCATCTGCCGCAACGCTTTTATAGACCGGAGCCACAAGTACATTGGCGCCAAGCATATACTGATACTGCACCTGCCTGGTATAAGCATACCTATCCTCCGGATACGCTAAGAACATTGCGCGTACCATCGGAAGGCCCGTGTCATCATTTCCGGTGTCAATATTCGCTGCCGATGCCGCGCTTGTATAGATATATGGCATGAGTTTTGACTTCATCTTCAAATACATACGGTTGATTCCTGTGTATGGATCTCCGAACGTATACGGCGCTTTCACGTAACTTCCCCAACCGTCCATATTGAGCATTTGCGGAGTAAATGCTTTCCACTGATAATCACGGACTGCAATCAACGCCTTTCCTCCGAAAATACCGTCCATATCACTTCCGATATTCGGATTGCCACTCAGGGAACTTCCGATATAGGTCGGAATATGGAAACGGATATATTCCCAGTTGCCGCCGGTCTGGTCCCCTGTCCACACACTGCAAAAACGCTGTGAACCGGCCCACCCGTCCAGGGAAATGATATTCGGACGGAAATTTGACATTGTAGTCACGATGTCATATGCCGTCTTCACACCATTCAGCTGGAAAGAATATCCCGGGCCAACCCATGCCACGTCCGTCTTCAAAGTCGTAGCGCCGCCCACGGCAACCTCCTGTTTGAAGTCACGAAGCAAATGCCAGTATGTCTGGCTGTCTGAATCCGGAGTCAGATTACTCTCCGTCCAAAGTCCCGTTGCCACACCTTTGGCATTGGCATATTCTGTGAATCTTGCAAAGTTTTTCACATTAGCCTCTACCGCGGCAAGACGTTCCGGTGAACTGCCGCCGTCTTCTTTCACGCCGCCCTGCATATAGTAACCATTCTGACCGTACCCTCCGCCATAGCCGTCGTTGGGCAGAATATATCCAAGAGGCATGTCAAAATGCAGGTAGGTATCCACAACCGCTCTTGCTGAATACTGAAACGGCGTATCTACACTCTCGGGATAATGGTCCGTTGCTACCGTAGGTCTCTCTCCGTTTAACGACTCTGAATGAAGCCCTTCTGCAAGACGGTAGCCTTTTGCCATACCGCTCTCGTATTCTGTCACGCCTTCACTGTCGCTTGGATCTGTTCCTTTTACGTTCCAAAGCTTATCACCTTTCTCATCAGACCATGAATCGCGGTTATAGCAGTTTAAGTGACCTTCATAGAAGCCGTACTCCGGAAGGAGTATTGGGTTTCCGGTCACTTTATAATATGCCCGCAATAATTCCTGTGTCATGCGGCTCCCGTTTTCACCGTCAGACACAAAATAATATGCGCTTAACTTATTCTCCTTGTGCATGGCCGTCACAGCTTTTTTGTTTTCTTCTCCAAAGTCATAGCATCCTTCTGCAAATGTATTTCGAAGCACGCCATAGCCTCCGGTCGTAAAATAGAATGGATTCGGTGAAGCCACGCCATTATCTGTCCATGCACTTTCATTTACAATCTGAATCTTCTTTCCTGTATGCACAAAACGTCCGTTCTGTGTCCCGCCCCCGAAGAAATGTTCCTTTTCCTGCTTTACAAGAGTCTGAACCGTCTCCGCTTCTGTGATTGTAAGAGGTTCTGCCTCCTCCATGACAGTACGTCCATGTAATGTGATTTTCATTTTTGCCGTAGATTTTTCCCAGACAACAGCCACATCCTTACATCTGACTTCAATCTGATGGTCTGTTTCGGACACCTGTGCCGCCGGTTTGCTGTATTCCTCTGATTCGTCCGGCTGCTGCTGAATCTTCGCCGTATGTTCTTCCTCTTTCGGTACTGCATAGCTTCCGAACACACCGCCTGGATCTACATCATATCTGAAAATCCTCTCCTCTAAAAATGT
>CAMWWF010000069.1 GCA_947177885.1 uncultured Lachnospiraceae bacterium | reverse complement strand
CGTGGAAATACTCGTAGAGATGGAGAAACAGGGAGAATATATATTTTGTAATAATGAAGGAGAAGTATTGGGAGAAGGAGCAATTAATACAATTCTTTCCAATATTGCAAAGGCGGATGTGAACGATGGATTCTTCAGCCAGCTAACTCCTGCAAATATCAGACGGTGCTTGGCAAAATATCTGTTGGAACATGAGTATCCTCTTCAAAAAATACTCTATTTAATGGATATAGAAGGATATAAACTTGGAAGCTATATTTCAAGAGAAGATATAGAGAAGACATTTTGGAGTGAAAGTGAAGAACCAATCATCTGCTCGGCAGGTCAGCATCCAATGAGAGACTTTCTGGAGCAGTTGAGATAACTGGCAAACGGAGAGTCTGGCATATAAGGATAGATAGCTTGAAATGGCATATGCTGTATACAACATGTAAAACGGAGTAGCAGGAGGGGCTGTCTGAACTATTTCGTGAAAAATTGTGTTTTTCAGAACCCGCCCCGGTTCCGGTTGCGGGGAAAGCCGGCGGTATGTTATACTCGTTGTAGTTTTCACTAAGATTTGTGCCTGCGTGACGGACAGCATAGAGGAAATGCATACACAATATAACCGGCAGGACACAGGAAAGGTATGATCAAAAATGTACAGAGACGGCAGAATTTACATGGGATTTGATGACAGCGGGAATCAGGTGAACATGCAGTTAAACATGAGCAACCGCCACGGCCTGATCGCAGGCGCCAGCGGCACCGGTAAGACGATCACAATGAAAGCCATGGCGGAATCCTTTTCCGATGCGGGAGTTCCCGTATTTCTGTGTGATGTGAAGGGAGATGTGTCGGGACTTGCTTCTCCCGGAATTTCTTCCGAAAGCATGGAGAAGCGGATCGACAGATTCGGCATCCGGGACAGCTTTACATATAAGGCCTATCCCGTCTGCTTCTGGGATATCTATCAGGAAAAGGGACATCCGGTGAGGGTTACGATCTCCGATATGGGGCCTGAACTGCTTTCCCGTATCCTGGGCCTGACAGCGGTTCAGGAGGGAGTTTTGAATATTGTATTTCGAATTGCGGATGACAGAGGGTTAATGCTCATAGATCTGAAGGACCTGAAGGCGGTTCTGAATTATGTCTCGGAGCACAGGGCGGATTATCTGACTGCCTATGGAAGTATATCGCCCCAGTCCATCGGAGCCATTGTCCGTGCTCTGATTCCTTTGGAAAATCAGGGTGGAGATCTGTTCTTTGGGGAACCGGCGTTGGATATCTTTGACTGGATACGCGCCGACGGCAATGGGAAGGGAATCGTGAACATTCTGGATAGTGTGAAGCTGGTGCAGAACCCTGTTCTATATGCCAGTTTCCTGCTGTGGATGATGGCGGAGCTGTTCGAACGGCTGCCGGAGGCGGGGGATCTGGAGAAGCCGAAGCTGGTGTTTTTCTTTGACGAGGCACATATGCTGTTTTCCGGTGCCCCCAAGGTGCTGGTGCAAAAGATCGAACAGGTGGTGAAGCTGATCCGCTCCAAGGGCGTGGGCATTTATTTTGTGACACAGAGTCCCGGCGATATTCCCGACAGCGTGCTGGCACAGCTTTCCAACCGTGTACAGCATGCCCTTCGCGCCTACACTCCCGCGGAGCAGAAGGCAGTGAGGGTGGCGGCACAGTCCTTCCGGGCAAACCCTGCTTTTAAGACAGAGGATGTGATCATGGAACTGGGAGTGGGATATGCCCTGACTTCCTTCCTGGACGAGGAAGGTGTGCCCGGCATTGCGCAGCAGACGGCGATCATCTGCCCCCAGAGTCTGATGGGAGCGGTGGACAGTGTGGAGCGGTTAAAGCGGATCGCTTCCGACGGCATGGAAAAGTATGACGACGGTGTGGACAACATTTCCGCGTATGAGGTTTTGACAGAGCAAAGCGCTCTGGAGGCGGAGCGCGCCCAACTGGAGAAGGAAAAGGCGGAGTTCCAAAAGCAGAAAGAGAAGGCGGAAGCGGCTGCGGCGAAAAAGAAGGAAAAGGAGAAGGAAGCCGCGGAGAAGAAGAGAGAGAAAGCGGCGGAGCGGAGACAGGCGCAGATCGAGAGAAGCCTGATCAGCGCCGGTACACAGGTGTTGAAGAGAGGATTGCTGAAAACGTTGTTCAAATAAGTTTTATTCCCGCGGGCAGCGAGTCAAAATTTAGGTGTTGCAGAATTTTTGGAACATTGATCATGTTGGGGATATGGCGTGACAGTTTTGGCATGTTGGAAATCGGATGCGTTGTCAGTTTGTAAAGGGTATTTGATCTGGAAAAATGTTCTGTGAAAAATATTTCTTGGACAGCAAAAGACACTGCCTGAGAAGTATTAAGCTTCACATAGGAAAAACGCAAAGGACAGCATTTTTCAAATGCGAATTTCAGCCGCTAAAGCGGTATGGGGGATGATTATGGATAATCTGGACAGGGAAAAAGAACTCAGAGAGGCAAGGCTTGCAGGACAGGAGGCGCTGGACTGCCTGAACAGGGCGGCGGATACTTTAAAAAGCGCCGGGAACTGGGGCATCGTTGATATGCTGGGCGGAGGACTGATCAGTACCTTTGTCAAGCATTCCAAGATGAATGATGCGGAAGCGCTGGTACAGCAGGCACGCAGTGCGCTGAAACGTTTTCAGAAGGAGCTGATGGATGTGGAGAACGTGGAGGAGTTCCATATAGAAACAGGAGACTTCCTGGCTTTTGCGGACTACTTTTTTGACGGTATCATTGCGGACTGGCTGATGCAGTCCCGGATCAACGAAGCCAAAACGCAGGTGGAGAACGCGAGACAGAAGGTTGCATATATAATGAAGCAGCTGCAGTAAACCTTCATACGACGTGGGCTTGTCCGGCCTGTGTAAAAAGAAAAGAGCTGATAAACGGTGATCATCAATGTATTTTCAGACAGAGTATCCGGTTCTGTAAAAGGATACGGCGGACAAGATTTAAGAGACTTTTAATCTTTTTCCACGCAGAATGTTAAGAAAGATATGGTTTTATATAGACCATGGACATAGCGATATTATCAGATATTCACAGTAATTACACAGCCCTTGAGCGATGTATGGAATATGCGCTTTCCCGTGGGATCAGCCGATTTATTTTCCTTGGTGATTATGTGGGAGAGCTTGCATATCCGGAGCGTACCATGGAACGGCTCTTTTCTTACAGGGAGAAATACGACTGCACATTTATCCGGGGGAATAAGGAGGAATATTGGATCAGACAGCGTGCGGAAGGCGGGAATGACTGGAAGGAGTATGATTCCACAACGGGGGCGCTCTGGTACGCCTATCATCGTCTGAGACCGGAGGACATTGACTTTTTTCAGGAGCTTCCCATTGCCCGTGAGGTCAGGTTTGAGGGACTTCCTGCCCTGACAGTCTGCCACGGCTCTCCCGAAAATGTGAAAGAACAGCTTTGGGCGGATACGGAGCGGACAAAGGCGATCATGGGGAACGCAGAAGGTTCTCATATTCTCTGCGGTCATACGCATCTTCAGTTTGCATATCGCCATCAGGGAGTAAAGCTGCTCAATCCGGGCTCGGTGGGACTCTCATGGAAGGCGGATGGACGGAGCCAGTTCATGATACTGCATGGAGAGCGGGGAAGCTGGCGGGAGGAATTTATCACGATGGACTACGACAGGCAGGAGGCAGAAAAGCAGTTGGAGGAATCCGGTCTGGCAGAGCGTGCACCATACTGGTGCAGAGTCACGGTACGGCAGCTCAGAGGCGGGCAGCCGGAGATCACCCATGCCGATGTCCTGGAACGGGTGATGAAGCTTTGCCACGAGGAGACGGGACAGTGGAGCTGGCCGGATCTGCCTGAAAAGTATTGGGATATGGCATTTCAGGAACTCTTTGGTGCAGAGGAATAGCCTGGCTTACAGGCCGGGCTATTTTACATAAAACCCTTCCTCAAAAGCTCTGTCCATAAAAGATTGAAGGAGCCATCCCAGGTTATCGCTTGGTTTGTACTTTGTCCGATGCCCTTCGCCGTTTATTATGAAAAATGGATTTCTCTCATAACATTCCCAAACTTCTCCCTCTGTTGTTTCTATGATAAGTGCAGTAAAAGAACAACCATCCTAATCCATATAAGTATTATCCCTCTGGTAAAATACGATTTCCTGAAGCGCTGCTACAAGTGTTTCTGTGTCTTCCTGATTTAATGGATAAGGCGCTGCATTAGGATAGAATGTATATAAAATATATGCCTGCTTAATATCTGATGTCTGCAGGTCAGCAAAAGGACGCTTTCCAATCTTGGTTATATAGAATTAAACTGACAAAATCAAACAAACAATGAGGAATGTTCCGGTTAAAAAGATAATTTTTAATTTTTTCCCATAAATACGTCCATTTCCTACAAAATGTCCCCAGGAATGCATATACTTTTCCCGTATTTTCATCTCCAAAAACATGACCACCCTATTGACAGATCGATCCGCTTCTGTATAGGAACGTATATTTATTATGGCTCCTGCTGTTCCCTGTGTCAAACTGATCGCTTTAATGACAGGAATTTCCGCTGCTGATGTTGGTATGGATGTTCATAAAATGTTATGAAAGTCGATAGAATTGTAACAAAAGCCGGATGTTTACTCTAAAGCATCAGTAGAAAGCTGCCGATACCAATATCAATGCAGGATATGAGAAACCATGGATGGTAGTGAAGTAATTTTACGCCATCCGTTTTTTTATTCTGCGAACCGGAGCGTATTTGAAAATCCATTCCCCGGTCTGTATGTCCCATTTCGCGGTCTAATCACCGTAGTCCCACTGCGATCCCCAATTGGGGCTTGTATCCCGCGAAGTATGACGCACATTCTGTGGATAGCCTTTTTCAAACACGCCTCAGAATGGAGGGAAAAATAAATGAGAATTGGCGAAGGTTTTGCTGACTATAGCGTAAGGACGGCATCGAGAGGTACAGGAGGAGGCAGGGTTTCGAATGCGGGATCCGATGCTGTCGGAACAACAGCTGAAAACACGGCGACAGCGGGGAGCCTGCTGTGGCAGATGACGGAGGGAAATAAGGACGGGGAGCCGGCACAGGATAAGCGGATTTCGCTGATAAGCGGTGGAGAAGACGACGGAGAGACTGTGACAGACAGGAGTGAGGCGCTCAAGGTGTATGAGGAGGCCTTTAAGGGCGGTGTGAATCCCATTAAGAATCTCATTTCAGTGCCCAAGGTGCCTTATGGCCATATGGCGAAAGACGGAGTCATAGTTTATAACGGAGTTTTGTTTACCTGTGACGAGAGATCGAACAGCATCTGTCTGGGGGATGTATCGGATCCGAAGCAGGTCATCAACATCACGCTCTCCGGCGGCGGGCATCTGAAAGTGAACAGAAGCTGCCTGGATCAGCTTGGAAAAGCCATAGGCATGTTCTCACCGGAGGATGTGAATCTGATCATGCGGGCTATCCATCAGGATACCAAGGTACAGTCCATGCAGAAGGAGATCGAGGATCTGGAAGCCGGCGTGGGGGAACAGATCGCTTCCGGTAACGGCGTGGAAGAGAACGATGCCGCAGAGGATGACACGGTCAATGACAGTACTGCGGAGTCTGACAAAAAAGAAGATGAGTAATCACAAATAGCCCTTCCTTTTGGGAAAAAATGGTGATATAATGGGCGTCAGCGAGAAGAACATTTGCGCATGTTCGACGAGTGGCGAAGGATGAGCACAGATCTTTGATTTGTGAGACATCGGCCGGAAATTAGAGAAAGGAAGAGTGCTATGGGTGAGATTCATTTATGGAAAGAGCAGTACAAAATTGGAAACAAAGTGATCGATGAACAACATTATCAGTTGTTCTGCAAGATTGAAAATCTGCTTGCCATCGCCAAGGAAGGCGATATTGAAAAGAAAAGGAAAGAATGCTTTGAATTGATAGAATTCCTTATAGATTATACGAAATTTCACTTTGAATCGGAGGAAAAGATTCAGAGGGAAATGCAGTATGTGGGCTATACCCAGCATATATGGATTCATCAGAATTTCGTGCAGACGATCCAACAGTATAAGGAAAAGCTGGAGCGGGATTTCTCACTGGATATTTTAAAGAGCTTTGCCGGGACACTGCTTACATGGCTTGCACAGCATGTCTGCGGGTGTGACAGGAAGATCATGTCGAACATACCGCTGGAGGATCAGAGTGCACTTGCAGGTGCTGCGGAGAATATTGATCTGATCGTTTCCAAGCTTCTGGAGGATTCCTACGGACTGAAGGTCAGGAGTGCAAAATCCTGCCTGTATAAGGGATTTGCAGAAGGGAAGGTCTTTGTGCGCAGAGTGGTCACAGGGAAGAACCAATACGTATTTCTGTATGGCCTCTCGGAGCAGATCGCCAGGGAATTATACTTTTCGCTCAGCAGTCTGCAGATAGAGGATATTGAGAATCTTGACGAGATAGAAAGCTCTGCGCTGACGGAGATCACTAATGTCATGTCTACATATATCATTGGAATTCTGTCCGATGAACCGGCTGCGGATCTCAAGTATCAGGATGCGGTCTTTACAAAGGAGTACACAGATGAGACCTATAATCTGCGGGATGGTGTAGCCATCAGCATTGAGACGGATCATGGTAATATGGAAGTTCTGTATTGTCAGATAAAGTAATCGGAATTCTGTGAGGAAAGCATGCGGCGGCTCAATAAGCCGATGATCGAAATGTGTTCATCGGACAGATTTCTGTGCGATTTTGCGAGATTTATGAGCGCCAAAACGCATTTTTTGCGTTTTGTGTGCATCATCGTGACAGTTCAGACCTGTTTGAACTGTTACCCAGCAGGCCCTAATTTGGAAGGCGTAGTGAGATTATGGTGACCGGATGGGGCATGGTGGGGTGTGCAGATCGGAGAAATGATCTTTCAGGTGCGTTTTGGCGTGTGATGTAATAGGAAGAAGCCGGGGTTATAACCCCGGCTTCCAGCCTTTCAGCACATTTTCTATTGTATATTCAGCCGCTTCGGCTTCCGTCATCTGATGAGAGAAATCAACTCTTGTCTCAGGACTTGCACCGGGACCGTAGGAGTTGTGTTCCCCGAAATAGAAATGATCGTGGGGCTTGTTCCAGTCCATCCAGCCTTCGGGATGGATATGTTCACCCAGTTCGCAATGCAGGAACACGGTTTTTGCATATTCCCGCCAGGGACGTCCCAGATAGACGGAGTGGGGAGGACAATCGCTGGTGAGCCTGCAGTCCTTGAATACATAACCGTACTTTTCCGATTCGGGCGTGGAGGCTGCGGTTACATAGCCGTAGATTTTCTCCGCGTCTTCAGGGAAGGGCTTGCCCTTCTGGAGCCGGGAGAAGATTTCACAGTTGTGGAAGTAAACGATGGCGCTGCCGAAAATAAAGTCTACATCACCTTGGATAAAGCAGTTCCGGAACATCTGGCGCGTCATGGTGCGGGGACGGAATTCGCCGGGGCCTCTGAATCCTCCTGCCTGGAATTCCGTTTCCGGGAGCGGGGCCGTAAAGAGCGTATCCTGACCGCCCAGCAGGGCACAGTCTTCAAAGTAACAGCGGTCTCCGTCGGTGTAGAGGGCAAGAGCCTGTCCAACCTGATAGCCGAAGCCGGCGTCATTCCGGAAGGTCAGGTGGGCGGCTTTGAAGTCCTGGGCGTCGATGCGCACGGTGGCAGTGCGGAAAGTGCCTCTCTTTTCCCCGTCAGGCATGATTTGCCGGGCGTAGTCCCCGTAGACGATGACCACATCGCTGCGGTCATGGCCTTCTCCCAGGAAGGTCACATTCGGCCGGGTGACAGTGATCCTTTCCCTGTAGATCCCCCTGCCGATATGGAGGATAGCGGGAGGAATATCCGCCGCAGGAGCGGGAAATTCCTTTTCCGGAGCCTCATAGGGGATACTCTCCAGAGCAGCGGTGACGCTGGGAAAATTGGGGCTGTGCTCCGGCATATTGACATAGAGATGCAGTTCGTTGGAAGTAGACATGGTAAACTCCTTTCCGGTAATTTATTCCCGCGGCAATGATTCAAAGTTCCGGATGCTTCTATCCGTGGAACATTAGCACCTCATCCTGAAAACCCTTGTGCGAATATTCCGGTCTGTTTTCCAATTGCACAAGTACAGAATACTCAGCGTAGCCAGCTGCGTCTTTGTTTCTGAATCATTCAGACTGCTGCGGGGCTTTGATCTGTGACAGCTCGGATCTTGCGGGAGCTGTTTTCACTTATACTATTATACAGTGGTTCGGGAGGTCTTGGCAAGCGGCAGTTACGATTCTCTGTGCGGGCTGAATGGTGTCGCGTAAATTTTGATGGATTTGTAAAAGTTCATTGAAGCGGGGAGATACCTGTGATAAAATTCGGAGAAATAAAGTACAGTCAGGGTTTCTGTTTGAGGGAGGAATCAACCGGAAAAATACAAATGTCTGATTCCTTACAGCCCCGCAGCAGGAAAATTTAATCTCAGAGACAGCTGTTCTGAAAGGTCCGGTGCGGGAAAGCTTTTTGACAGGGGCTGATCATATTGATTCGGGGTATTTTGAAAAGATCGAAATGAGGAAGGAGGCGGCAGGCAATGGAGGCACATCGTATTGCTGTGATATCGGATACCCATGGACTTCTGCGTCCGGAATGCGTCCGTATATTGGAGTCCTGTGAGGTGATCCTGCACGCCGGGGATGTGGGGACACCGGAAGTGTTGTGTAAACTCAGGGAAATTGCCGGAGTCTGTGCGGTGAGGGGAAATGTGGACGGGGAGTGGGCGGATGACCTTCCTGTGGAACTGGACACGGAGTTGTACGGTTTTCGGATCCACATGGTGCACAATAAGAAACAGATCAGAGAGGATCTTTCGGATGTGGACATTGTGATATACGGTCATTCACACAAGTATGAGGAGAGGACCGAAGGAAAAATCCTGTACCTGAATCCCGGAAGCTGCGGAGTGAGGCGCTTCCGGTTTCCTGTCACCATGATGGTATTGACACTTTTTCCGGAGGAACGCCGTTATGAGATCAAGAAAACAGACTGTCTGTCGGAATCCGGGAAGGAAGAGACGGTGAGCGCTTTTCCGCGGAAGGATATGGACAGACTGATCCGGAGGACGGTAAAGGAAATGAAGGCGGGAAAGGGAGTGGCGGAGATTGCCGGTAAATTACAGGTGGAGAGAGAACTGGCAGAGCAGATATGCAGGATATATGCCACTCATCCCGGTGTGGATGCGGAAGGGATTTTGAACAGGCTGGAGCTGAGGGATCTGTAACGGAGGGATCTGCAGGCGCTTTCATGGGAATTTTGTCAATGCGGCGCATCCTGATTTAAGACTTTGGCACGTTTGTTTTCTGCAGGGACTGCTGAATAATAATTCCGGGGCTGTTGCGGAAACAGGTCAACCGGTATCGGAAGCAGGACAGAACCGTATTCAACCGGATGGAGGGGACGGGTAAGATGAGACACAGACAACGAAAAATCATATATCTTGCTATTGCGGTGATGCTGCTGTCAGGAGCAACGGGGAGCGTGGCGAAAGCGGCCGGACCAGAAAGCGCACCGTATTTTCCGGAGACGGCTGATTCGGAAGTACCGCCGGATGCCCCGGAGCAGACGGTCCGTCAGAAAGTGTCGGGGAAGCCTGAGGAAAAGCATGTGGTGAACGGAGGGCGGGAGACCGGAGAGGACGGGCAGTCACAGTCCTCCGAGACTGTCCTTGCCGTGACCGATCTCAGGATAAATAACCCCGTGGTGAGAGAGTACGCCGATAAGGAGCTGTTCCTGAGCGAGTGGGGGTTTGAAGATCGGGAGCCTTATTATGAATATTTCACAGAAGACGGCACACTGCAGCTGGAGTTATACTATGATGCATCCGTCGGACTGGGATGCGGACTGCGATATGGTTCCGGTGAGGATACGGAACCGAAAGGATTTCTCTTTAACGGTTCCCGCAACTACACATATTGCAGGGACTTTATGAACAGCGGCGGAACAGATACAGATCCATATTCCGTCCTTCCCTTTGACGGCGGCGACGGAAAGGACGGCGTGGAGGATTATGAGGAGTCTGTCATATATCGGGAGGACGGACGGCCTGCCGGTTTTACCTCCCGGGGCTGGGTCACTTATCTGACGGAGAAGAGGGAAACCATAAGGATCCTGCAGATTGACTGGACATACAGAGAGGACGGAACTCTGCAGAAAAGGGATTACTGGCACAACGGCATGATCTTCGGGACGTGGTATTCCACCAGACAGAGTTATTATGATGAGCAGGAGAGGCTGGTGTATGAGCATTGCTATGTCACCCACGGAAGCGTGGATTATTATTACATTTATGAGGGTGAAAGCGAAGTGCCAACATATTGTCTGATCATGGATCATAATCTTAATCTGCTGTGCGCGGAACTGCTGGAATATCACGGCACCGGGGCGGAAGACCACGGTGATCAGACGGGGGACAGCGGAGCCGGGACGGAAAGTCACGGTGCACAGACGGGGGGCAGCGGTGCCGGGACGGAGAGTCACGGTGCACAGACGGGGGGCAGCGGAGCCCGAACGGAAAGGTACTATGGGAGAATCGGTCCCACACTTGCCGGGGAGACGGAAACCCCTTATGCCGCGGCCGTCCTGGAAGCGGCGGAAAAGGCAGGCAGGGACTGCAGCGGTTATGTGACTCACACCTATGCCGCCGACTATGACGGAGATGGCAGAGAAGAGGCTTTTGTCATATGCGGCAGGGAGGTAAAAGCGGAATATGAGTATGGTATGATCGGGGACTGCTGGTTTGTGAACAGTGATCTGGAGCCTTCGATGTGCATTGACCGCGCTTATGCTTTTGATCTGAGTCAGGAATTCATCTGTCAGGAAGGGGGCACATATTTGCTGATCCGATATTCCATCGGATTTCCATGGTGTGCGGAAATGTATACCGTACAGGATAATGTCCCGGTGGAGATATCAGGCTCTTATGCGGATAAGTATATAGAC